>NZ_JAXKVW010000007.1 GCF_036172515.1 Flexistipes sp. | reverse complement strand
ACCAATGACAATCATGTCCTTTATCACCTTCAGTGCTCTGGAACCTTATACAACTTTTTAATAGCCTGTTAAACAATTTTTCCTGCTTTCTTAATATACGATGACAAAAAGTAGAAACTTGTCACCTCGAGCGTAGTCGAGAGGTCTCTATCGTCAAACAACTTAATTTCATACCACTCCTAACCCCTCCTATCTTAGGAGGGGAATCATTGTCCCCCCTGGATTAGGGGGAGATGCAAGAGAGGGTACTTTGGTCAAACAACGTCTGAGATCTCTCCGCTACGCTCCGGTCGAGAGAATGCCTGCGGCTAACACCAGTCTTTTAGACTGGTAAATATGTGCAACATCCTATTTATCCGCCCAAGGCGGATGCTAGACAGTTTTATGTCACCTCGACCGAAGCGGAGAGGTCTCTTTGCAATATAACAGTAGAGATCTCACCGTTACGGTCGCCGGCATCCTTCCGATCGGAACGAACTGAAACCGGGCAATCTCTGTTTTTATATAACAAATATATTTGCGTTTCTGCTTATAATTTCCACACAATCGAATAATTGTCAAACTAACTTTTTAAATTTGATTAGAAAGCAAAATTGTGATATCTACTCAAATGCTTAATATTTGGGAAGTACTGTTAATTGCAGTGGCAATGAGTATAGATGCTTTCAGTGTCGCCTTCGGTGTAGGCTGCAGGTTTAACCGTCCAAGACACTATTTCAGACTTTCGTGGCATTTCGGATTATTTCAGTTCCTTATGCCCCTGATAGGTGCATTTTTCGGTAGAATACTGCTCAAATACACATCCAATCTTAACATTATAGCGGGAATTATACTTTTTATAATTGCATATAAAATGATAAAAGATGCCACGGTTTCGGATTCCGAAAGATGCTATACAACAGATCCCACAAAAGGACTTTCCCTAATATTTTTATCGGTTGCAACAAGCATGGACGCTCTGGGAGTTGGTATATCCCTTGCACTCTTCCCAGGCAATATCTTTATTCCGGCTTCTGTAATCGGTATTGTATGCATTGCCTTTACATTCGCAGGTGTCTATTTCGGAAGCCTCAGCCGGCATTTTATCGGCAGGTACGCTGAATATTTTGGAGCAGTTGTTCTTGTAGCAATAGGAATAAAATTTTTAGTGGTGTAAAAATGAAAATAGGTGAAATCCGTTACGCAAATGTGTATCCCATTTTTTACTATTTAAAGAAAATCAAAGAATATGACTTTGTAAGGGGCACACCTTCTTTCCTGAATAAAATGATTCGGGAAAGAGGGGTTGATGTCGGCGTTTGCAGCAGTATAGAGTATGCAAGGAATCCGCGGAAATATATTATTATACCGGATATTTCCATCAGCTCGGCGGGAGATGTCAAGAGCGTCTGCCTGTTCAGCAGTAAAAAAATTGATAAGCTGGAAAATGCAACTGTTTTTTTGACCGAGGAGTCGGGCACCAGTGTTGTTTTATTAAAAATACTCCTTAAATATTATTTTAATGTAAAAGTATCCTTCACAAATGATTTTGATAATAGTGATGCCGTACTGCTGATAGGTGACAAAGCACTTTTCAGTTACTACAATAACGACTATAAGTACGTGTATGATCTGGGATTTCACTGGTTTCAGTTTTCCGGCTACCCTTTTGTTTTCGCACTCTGGATAGCAGACAGTAAATGGGAAGGAACCGAGGATATAAAACGACTGCACAAAAATCTTGTAAATATAAAAGTAGACTCACAAAAAAATCTTGCGGCACTTCTGGAAGAATACAGTTTTAAAGGCTTGACATCATACCAAATACTGGACTACTGGGATATTATTAACTACAATCTTACGGAGAAACATATTTGCGGACTAATAAAATTTTACAAGCTTGCCCGGGAAATTGGAGAAATCAAAAAATTTCCGCCCCTTAATCTTTCTGTTTGACAATCAATGGGCTTTCATCATCAGTTTCATGATATAAAGACATGGACGGAAAAGCAAAACTTATGTCATGTTTTTGAAATATATCCATAATATTAAAATATACATCCTGCTTAATGGCAAGATATTCAGCCCAGGTTGATGTGGCAGCAAAACAATAAACAAATATATTAAGAGAACTGGCAGCAAACTCATCGAAATAGACCATTATCATATCGTTGTTTATATTTTTATGATTGACAAGCATATCATTGATATCACTTACAGCTCTTTTCAGCGATGCCGGCGGTGTTGAGTAGGTTGCCCCCACCTTGCATTTAATACGGCGGGAATCCCTGCGTGACCAGTTTGTAACATTGTCGGTTGCAATTTTGGAATTGGGAACTGAAACAAGCGCTTTTTCAAAAGTTCTTATTTTAGTCGTTCTGAAACCGATTTCCTCCACAACCCCTTCTATGTCTGTAACAACGATCCAGTCACCGATTGCAAACGGACGATCCATGATAATCATAAGGCTGCCGAAAAAATTGGCAAGAGTATCTTTTGCTGCAAGAGCCACAGCGAGCCCGCCTATTCCAAGCCCTGTGATAATGGCTCCGATATTATATCCCCATTCCTGAATAATAATGGTTACAGCAAACACAATAAGGGCTGCTCTTATGAGTTTTCTAAAAAGAGGTAGAAATTCAACGGCAATTTCTATCTGTTTTTTATAGGCATATTTTTCCATAAATATTTTAAGCAGATTTTCGGCTCTGTATAATACCCAGAAAAAACTGCCTATCAAAAAAGTCTTATAAATATTCAAAAGAAGAAGATCTATATCTTTTGTAAATGTAAAAACATTTATTGCCAGAAAAAAACCTGTTGCTGTAATAGTGAGACTTAGAGGCGGTTTAACAATCTCCACCAAATCATCATCAAAAGAACTCAGTGTTTTTTTTGTCGCTTTCTTCAAAAAATAAAATACGATATTTAATAATACATGCTTTAAAATGAAAAAAAGTAAAAGGATACCAAAGGCAGCCAGCATTTCGCCGACATTGACATTGAATATCTCATAGGAAAGAATCGGTATTAGTTCATCAAAAAATTTATTCAAATTAGTCATCCTTTCTGGAAAAATCAACCTTAACGATTTTCCCGTTTGAAGACTTCACCCTGGATTTATCAGCAGATTTTTGTTTATCTTTATTCTTACCGTCGGACTCTTTTTCTGTATACATCGAAAATTTAAAAACAAAATCCGGTTTACCGGGGTCGTCAAAAACAGTAACAATCGATTGAAAGGGGATAACAAGTGACTCCCATTTGCCCGAAAAACGCATATCTGCATAAAGGGCATGATCATCCCATCTCAGGTTTTTATACGATGAAGCACTGAAAACAAGCACAAGACCATGCTCACTCTCATTACCTATAAAGCCTCTTTCACCTATACGTATATCGCCGGCAGGAACAACATGCATATAAAATTTATCGTAAAAATCAAAAAGTAATTCCAGAACCTGTTTCTTAAATTTACTCATAAATAATTAATAAAGAAGGGGATCCCAAAAGAGATCCCCTTTACATATTTCATTCACTTATATCTTCATCAATGGAAGCTTAAGCCTTATTTTCCGTCAAAGAGTGACCAAGGTCCTCTAGTCTTAGCGAAATTAATGGCTTCTTCTTTTTCACTATAGTAATAATCTTTATTGATGTTAAAGATCTGTCCGGGAAATATCAGATCAGGATCTTTGATTTCATCTTTATTAGCCCAGTATATAAGAGGCCACATAAAGGGGTTCATGTATTTTCTGTCGGAAATATCCCAAAGTGTATCACCTTTAACAACAGTATATTTTTCTACACCTGAGGATTCTTTAGTAGTTTCCTCTTCCGCCGCCATACTTTCTTTCATTTCCTCAGCTTTTGCAGCTGCAATCTCTTCTTTGGCATCCTGCAGCCCTGCTTTAATTTCATCGATCAAAGCGTTAGCCTTGCCCGGTTCACAATCGTCAATATTTTCCTGAGCCTCTTCGTATTTTGCCTCAAGTTCATCATAATTTCCAACGTTATATTTTTGTGCATCCGCTTCAATAGCATCAAGCTCTTTGCCTAATTCCTCAAGCTCGGCTGCTGCCCTATCGTTCTTTTTGGACATAGCCTTTGCCACTCTTTCAGCTTCTGCAGCTTTTTCCTGTGCAGCTTTCAGCCTTTTTTCAGCAGCATCGTAATACTTGCCTTTGAAAGTATGATCTTTGGCTTCTTCCATCTGCTCTTCAGCAGCTTTAAGTTCTTCCATGGCTGCATTATACTCTTCTGTGGCACACTCTTTGGCATTACTCTGTTCTGCAACATTTAGCGCAGCTTTTGTGTCGTCATACATCTTTACCGGAGCTTTTGCACATGCGAAAGCAAATGAAACAACCAGAGCAACTAAGCTCAAATATTTCAAAATTTTCATAACTCCCTCCGTATCTCTTATTATTTTAAAAATAACACATACTTTGCCAAAAGTCAAAGAAAGATATAAAGTTTATATATCTTCCACTATATCAAGCTTTATACTTAATTCCTTCAGCTGTTTTTCATCAACAATACTCGGAGCATCGCTCATCATACACGTAGCCCTCTGGGTCTTAGGAAAAGCTATAACATCCCGTATCGATTCCGAACCGGTCAAAATCGTTGCAATCCTGTCAACACCGAAAGCAATGCCTCCGTGAGGCGGAGTACCGTATTTGAGAGCATCCATAAAGAAACCAAACTTTCTCCTGCTTTCCTCTCTTGTCATACCGAGGGCATCAAACATTTTTTCCTGGACATCACTTCTGTGTATCCTAATACTACCCCCTCCAATCTCAGAACCGTTGAGAACAAGATCGTAAGCTTTGGCTCTTATTTGTGAAGGGTCTGTGTCAAAATATTTTATATCCTCATCAACGGGTGCAGTAAAAGGATGATGCACGGCTGCGTAGCGTTTTTCATCCTCATCCCACTCAAGAAGAGGAAAGTCCGTAATCCAGACAAAATTGTATTTATTCTTATCAATAAGATTCAGCATTCTTCCCAGCTTGAGCCTTACCTTGGACATGTAAAGATTAACAATGTCAGTTTTGCCGGCTCCGAAAAAGATAATATCTCCTGTTTCTCCGCCCATTTCACTGACAATTTGGTCAGCCAGATCTTCACCCAGAAATTTTACAATAGGAGACTGCAGACCGTCTTCGTTAACCCTGATATATGCAAGTCCCTTTGCTCCAAGGCTCACGGCAAAATCTGTTAAATCATCAATATCCTTTCTGGAGAAATTGGTTGCATTTTTTGCATTAATTGCCTTTACCACTCCGCCGTTTTTTACACTGTCGGCAAAGACTTTAAATCCGCAATCCTTCACAAGATCATTTATTGTTTTTAGATGAAGCCCAAATCTTGTATCAGGCGCGTCGTGACCGAATTTTTCCATTGCCTCATCATAAGACATTATTTCAAAAGGTTTTTTAACATCAACATCCATTATATCTTTAAATATTTTAACGAACAGCTCTTCAATAAGTTTCATTAAATCCGCACGATCAATAAAAGACAGTTCCATGTCCAGCTGTGTAAACTCAGGCTGCCTGTCAGCCCGAAGATCTTCATCCCTGAAACATTTTACTATCTGAAAATACCTGTCAAAACCCGATATCATAAGAAGCTGCTTAAACATCTGCGGAGACTGAGGCAATGCATAGAACCTGCCCGGATTTACCCTGCTCGGCACGAGATAATCCCTTGCCCCTTCAGGTGTACTTTTTGTCAGAAATGGGGTTTCAATATCAAGGAAATCTTTTTCATACAAAAACTCTCTTATCACCCGTATCAGCTGATGTCTCAGTATAATATTCTGCTGCAACGCAGGTCTTCTCAAATCCAGATACCTGTATTTAAGCCTTATGTCTTCGTTCGCATTGGAATGATTTTCTATAACAAACGGTGGGGTTTCGGATTTATTCAGAATCTTCAGTTCGTTTACATAAACTTCCACTTCACCCGTGGGCAGAGAAGAGTTAACAGTCCCTTCAGGCCTGTGTTCCACCTTTCCCTTAGCGGCAATAACGAACTCACTTCTGACGTTATCTCCAAGCTCATGCACTTCTTTATCAAATTCAGGGTTAAGTACTATCTGGGTGACCCCGTCACGATCCCTGAGGTCTATAAAAATAACACCGCCATGGTCTCTTCTGCGCTGAACCCATCCCATGATAACAACTTCTTCTCCAATATTACCGGCTCTCAGTTCACCGCAACTATGCGTTCTTCTCCAGCTACCTAAATGTGACAGCACTTCGGCCTCCTTCACTTACCAAACTTAAAGTTTTTGCGATAAAATATTTTTCAACTCATCCAGCAAGACAAGCTGTTGTTCTCCATCAGTCATATTTTTCAATGTAACGGCATTTTTCCCGAGCTCTTCCTCTCCCAAAATAACCACATAGGAAGCCTGTGATCTGTTGGCTTTCTTCATCTGGGATTTCATGGAGCCCAGCTCAAAATCCATATCAACGCCCCAGTTTTCATCTCTGAGACTTTTCAAAAGTTTCAGTCCGGCATCAACTGTTTCAGGAAACATCACCATAAAAATATCAAGGGTCTCTTCGTAAGTCAGCCCGGCTTCTTTGATCAGATTAACCAACCTGTCTATTCCGACGGCAAAACCTATGCCGGGATAATCCGGCCCTCCCAGCTGTTTTACCAATCCGTCATACCTGCCTCCGGCTCCAACAGTACTGTTAGCTTCAAACTTATCGGTTATCATCTCAAAAGCCGTCCGCACATAATAATCAAGTCCTCTTACCATGAAAGGATTGACATCATAATTTATGCCTGATATCTCCAGATAATACTTCACACTGTCAAAATGTTCCCAACACTCAGAACACAGATAATCAATCATCACCGGTGCATCAGATGCAACCTTTTTACATCCTGGAACTTTACAATCCAGTATTCTCAAAGGATTTGTATTTAGCCTTCTTTTGCAGTCCTCGCACAATTCCTTTTCATATTTTGAAAAATATTCAATCAATTTATTTTTATAACCCGGGCGACATTCCGGACAACCAATAGAATTAATTTCAAGACGCAAAAACTCCCCTATTCCGCATTTGTCAAAAAAGGAGCACAAAAGCTGTATAACTTCGGCATCAACAAGAGGAGATGCCGAGCCGAAAGCTTCTACCCCGTACTGGTAAAATTGTCTGTAACGACCCTTTTGAGGCCTCTCTCTGCGAAACATGGGACCGTAGTAATAATACTTCTTAACTCCACTTGCCGCATAAAGCTTATTTTCAACTACACCGCGAACCACACCGGCCGTACCTTCAGGTCTCAGTGCAAGAAGATCACCATTTCTGTCTTCGAAAGCAAACATTTCCTTTTCTACAATATCAGTTGTACTGCCTATACCCCTGTCAAAAACTTCCGCCTTTTCAAGCACCGGCATCTTATATTCGCTGTAGCCGAACGACTCGGAAAGAGAATAAATAACTTTTTCAATTTTTCTCCAGTAACCGATCTCTTCGCCGTAAATATCCCTGAAGCCTCTGACCTTTCTAAACAAAAATTTCCTCCGGCTATCTTATATGTTATAATTTAAATAAAGAGCAGTATAAACACTGCGAACTTAACAATTTTGAAAAAAATCTCTGTAAGATATAAGTTAGATTTATGATGCTGTCAACTAAAAGAATGGAGGTGCCCATGTACAACATTTTCAGAATCGACAACGTTTATCAGGGGCGGCTGAAAAAAGATGAAGATCTGTATTACGGTCTGATGAATGAAATAAAGAATCTTAATATACACGAAGGTTTTATTGCCGGTATCGGCAGTGTTACAAAGGCTTCCATTACATTTTATAATCAAAAGGAAGGAACGTATGAAAACACACATGTCAATGAGCCTATGGAAATTATCTCGCTTAAGGGAAACATTTCTCTGAAAGATGACAAGCCGTTTGCACATATCCATATCACACTTGCCAAAAGGGATTTTACCGTAATCGGAGGACACTTACTGCCGGATACACCGGTTTTCGCATTCGAATATGAAATATTCTCATATGCCGGAGAAAATGCCAATGTAAGAAAATTTAATGAAGATACTAAGCTTTTTCTTTGGAGCTTTTGATATCGATAAGACTCAAAATCATACCGGCTGCTTCGGAAACTGAAAGTTTATCAACGTTAATAACCAGGTGATACAGTTTGTCATCACTGATATCTTCTCCGTAATAGTGCTGCAGATAGTTCCTTCGTTTTTTATCTATATCCTCGACAAGTTTAGAAGCTTCTTTTTTCGGGATATCCCTCCGGCTTGCAATCCACTCAACCCTTTTAGAAACAGGTGCATACAGCCTTATATGCAGAGTATTGCGGTGTTCCTGCAAAACAACCTGTCCACCTCTGCCCATAATAACGGCGTTATCCTTATCGGCAATAAAATGAAATACCCTTTCACTCATCTGCCTGAAAACATCGCTGTCAAAAACAGGACTGTAATCGACATCTTCTTTAAACAGCTTCTCCTTCTCATCGATAATTTTCTCCGCCAACGGTTCTTTGAGTTCTTTGCCGCTTTTGCCAAACATCTCTTTAAACATCGACAAATCAATATATTTGGAAAGCCTGGCGTTAATATTCGAATGCTGTTCCTCATCAAATTTTGATACCACCTCCAAGGGAGTATCCGCTAAAATTGAAATATATTCAATAATCTGTTTATTAATCATAGAATAATTAAGACGTCCGGCAACTTCTTCTCCAACTTTCTCTCCGGAACAGCCGAAACTTCTGGAAATTGTCACTACCGCCATTTTAACTCTCCCAAACGATGAATCTCACTGTGATTATCCAATAAATCATACATTTTTTCAACACTAATATGATTCTCCGGATGAACATAGTCCGGCTCAATCTCCAAAAGCGGCAGCACAACAAAAGTTCTGTACGGGAACTCTTTATGGGGCAAAAAGAGTGATTTACTTTTAATAATCCTTTTGTCAAAATCAATAATATCGATATCAATATTTCTGGGTCCCCATTTGTAAGGGGTATCCCTATGCATTATTTTCTCAATAGTTTTGCAAAAAGAAAGAAGCTGACAAGGATTGATAAAAGTTGATGCTTTTAATACAATATTAAAGTAGTCCGGCTGAGCATCAAGAAGCAATGACCGGCTTTTGTAAACACCTGAAACGGAGATAATATTCAGAAGAGAAGACAACCCTGCGATAGCAGATGACAGATTTTTGGCTTTCGGATAAATGTTTGATCCCAACCCCAAGAAAACTGTATTCATTCCTAACCAACCTCTCTACCTCTCTACCTCACCACTTCACTATCTCACCATCTTACCACTTAACTATCTTCCTACTTCCCCCCTTTTGTCTTCACTTTATTTCCCAGCTCATTGAGAACTTCGGCGAAAGTAGGATGATTAAATATATATTCGGAAATATTATCGATTTTAATACCGGACTGGATTAAAAGTGTAAATGCTGTCACAAGTTCAGAAGCACCTTTTCCGAAAATATGAGCACCGAGAATCCTTTTCGTTTCCCTGTCATAAATCACTTTTACCAGTCCTTTGTTAAACCCTATTATCAAAGATTTTTCAAGATTTGTATAGGTATACTTTACCGTCAAAGGCGAGAAACCTTTCAGTCTGGCTTCCTTTTCGGTAAAACCTACACTTGAAACCTCCGGATCTATGTATAAAACCTTCGGCATAAATTCGTATTTAAATTTTCTCTGAACACCTGATATATGTTTAGCAACAAATGAAGAGGATTTATATGCCCAGTTAACAAGCATAGTTTTTCCCGATGCATCGCCCACAAGATATATATTTTTATTGCTGGTTCTAAAGCTTTGGTCAAGCTCCACACCGTTCTCATTCATTTGGACACCGGCTTTCTCTAATGAAAGATTATTCACAGCAGGTTTACGCCCGACGGCAACAAAGATTTCCTCAGCCTCCATATTATCATCATCATCAAAAAAAAGAATACTCTTATTCCCTACTTTTTCCACATTCACTATATTGGCATTCTTTCTCAGATTAATACCGTTCCTCTTGAAGCTGTCTTCCAGTCTTTTGGTGACCTGCGGGTCAAACGTGGAGAGTATTCTGTCCGTTTTTTCTACAATATGGACATCACAGCCTAATCTTCTGAAAAATGTAGCATATTCACAACCCACAAAGCCGCCTCCGATAACGGCAACAGAAGCAGGAACTGTCTGAAGATTGAAAATATTATTTGCATATAGGAACTTTTTTGTGGAAGGTATTTCAAGGGGAGGGTTATACGAACCCGTGGCTACAATACACTTGCCAAATTTAACTTCGTGCTTTTTACCGGTTTGACGGGATTGAATTTTAAGTTTATCTTTGCCGGCAAATTCAGCAATACCCTGAAAAAATTCGGAACCGGCTTCACTTAGCTGGTCGGTGAAAGCCTTTACTATTTTGGTGGAGATGTTTTCAACATACTTCCTGGATTTTTTGAAGTCAAACGGAGCTTTAACGGCCTCTTCGGGTATATCAATAAAATTAACCGTTCTTGTCTTAAATTTATTGTACAAATAACTCAGATACAGGGCGGTGTTCGACATGATACTGCCCGAGAAACAATACCCGCCTCCGATGTATTCAGAAACCACAAGAACAGAAAAACCGGCAGCGGACAGCTGTGTAGCGGCGTTCACACCTGCTGGCCCCGCTCCTATCACTATAACATCATATTTACTTTGCACTTTTCACCTGTTCTGGTTAGGAGCCAAGCTTGCCCGCCAAATCTTTTATATCCTGAGCCCTGGCAGTGTCTTCCCAGGAAAAACCATCCCGGCCGAAATGACCGTAGGCTGCCGTACTTTTATAAATCGGTTTTCTAAGATCCAGCGCTTCCATAATACCTTTGGGGGTGAGATCAAATATTTTTCTGACAATTTTTTCCAGCTCTGAATCGGGGACAGCACCTGTGCCGTAGGTATTTACGGAAACAGATACAGGCTCGACCACTCCGATAGCATAAGCCAGCTGCAATTCACATCTGCTGGCTAGACCGGAAGCAACTATATTCTTTGCAACCCATCTGGCTCCATAAGCAGCACTTCTGTCAACTTTTGAAGGGTCCTTACCTGAAAAGCATCCGCCTCCATGTCTTCCGGAGCCTCCGTAGGTATCCACAATTATTTTTCTGCCCGTAAGTCCGCAGTCTCCCATCGGACCCCCCACAACAAATCTGCCGGTGGGATTGATATGATATGTGATATCTTCATCATCAAGCAGATGTTTGGGGATAACAGGTTTGATAACCTTCTCAACTATATCCTCTTTCAAATCGGAAAGTTTTATATCATCGGCATGCTGGGTGGAAACCACAACGGTATCCACTTTCACCGGTTTGAAGCCGTCGTACTCTATAGTAACCTGCGATTTACCGTCCGGACGCAGATAAGGCAGTATCTCCGATTTTCTGACATCGGAAAGCTGCATACAAATTTTGTGAGCAAGCATTATCGGAAGAGGCATTAACTCCTCGGTTTCATCACATGCAAAACCGAACATCAACCCCTGATCACCTGCTCCGCCGGTATCAACCCCCTGGGCGATATCAGGAGACTGTTTGTCAATACTCGTCATCACACCACAGGTCTCATAATCAAAACCGTATTTTGCCCTTGTATAGCCTATCTCCTTTACTGTATCGCGGACAACGCCGGGAATATCAACATATGTGCGTGTAGTAATTTCTCCGGCTACGATTGCCAGCCCCGTTGTCACCATTGTCTCACATGCCACTCTGCTGAAGGGATCCTCACTCAGCATGGAATCAAGGATGGCGTCGGAAATCTGATCCGCAATCTTATCCGGATGACCTTCTGTCACTGACTCTGATGTAAATACATACTTTTTCTTATCCATTCAACACCTCTTGCATTTATTAAAAAGTTACCGGCAATTACAATCCCCAGTAAACGAATAAATCAACTGGATTTTTTATGCTCGGAAATAATCTGTTCCATCCTGTCTTTTCCCCTGAGCTTGATTTTTTTAATCTCTTTTATCTTCCGCTCAACCTCAGGTGGTATGTATTTCAAGCTGTAAAGCGCTTCCAAGTCCTGCTCAAGCTTCACATGTTCGTCAAAGAGTTCTTTAAATTCCTTATTGGATTCCAACAGCTCTTGCACAACACCCTGATTCATTTTTAACATCTTGCACCCCTTGTACATATAATTTCATAACAAATCCGTCGATACCTTGTGAGTAATAATTTTTCCTCAATCCAATTTTCCTGAAGCCCTTCTTTTTATAAAGATTTAATGCAGGAGCGTTATCCTGTCTAACTTCAAGGAAAATATGACAACTTTTTGATTGTTCTATAAGAAACTCCATCAATCTATCTGCAATCCCGCAGCGTCTGAAATCCTTTTTTACAGAAATATCCAAAAGCTCCACCTCATCCAACATCCATCTGTAAATAAGGTAGCCTGCAACCTGATTTTTTTCGAGAAAAACATAAATTGCGGAATCTTGATTCATAAACTCTTCATATATAGAATTATATGACCAGGGCTTTTGGAAGTTTTCCTTTTCTATTTCAGCAATCAGCTTTATATGTGAGATATCAGCTTCAATTACCAAATTTGAGCTCCGCTTCGGATTTAGTCATATAAAAAGGAACACAGTCTCTTAAAAACTGTGAAAATTTATTGTGCATTATTGCCTTGCTAAGATCAACATCACCTGAATTCTTCGTATTAATCAAAACAATATCAGAATCTATCATATCTTCGGTCACATTCTGATATTCAGAATATTTCCCCCTCTCAAAATCGTATTCCCTTAGGGCGAAGGTTTTTCCGCGCAGTTTGCACGCTATTCTGCTTTTTGATTTATTGATAACCAGCGCAGCCGCATCGAGAGATGAGATCCCTGAAGGTTTTATTTCCAATCCTGCTGCAATGCCCTGAATTGAAGAAACGCCGATTCTTATTCCGGTAAATGACCCCGGACCGATAACAGCTGTAATACTATCAAGCTGACGCAGCTGCATAGACACACTTTTCAAACAGTAATCTATTGCCTCCAGAAGCATCTCATTCATTTTGTTTTTTAGTTTCAGAGATATGTTTGAAATAAGCTCGCCTTCTCTTACCAGCGATAAGGACAAATTTCCCCATGAAGTGTCGATTAGCAATGAGTTCATTAGCTTAATATTATCTAATTACCTTTTATAGTCAAGATTTAAAAACCCGTATGTCCGAAACCGCCCGATCCTCTTTCTGTTGTATCCAACTCGTCAGAAAGAGTAAATTCAGCCCTGTAAACTTTTGAAAATACAACCTGAGCAATTCTGTCTCCTGTATTGAAGACAAAGTCGTTATCACCAAAGTTCACTAAAATTACCCCTACTTCACCACGATAATCAGAATCAATGGTGCCGGGCGTATTAAGTATTGTTACCCCTTTTTTTAAGGCCAAACCGCTTCTGGGTCTGATTTGGGCTTCATATCCTTCCGGAATAGAGAAAGATACACCGGTCTTCACCAGTTTTATTTTCCCTGCTTTCACAATTCCCGCTTCTGCAGCAAATAAATCTGCCCCGGCTGATTCTTCGGTTTTGTAAACAGGAACCCTGCTGTCTTTTGTTTTTTGTATTTTAACGTTAATTTTTTTCATACCAAGAAAAAAAGGTGTCCTGAGACACCTTTAAATTCATTCCATATCTTTTCTGGTTATTTTATGTCTGCCCCGCTCGTCTTTGCCCAGGTATTTCACCTTAACTTCATCTCCCACCTTCAGGTAATCTGCAATACTTTTAATCCGTTCTTTACTGTATTGAGACACATGAAGAAGTGCTTCCACACCAGGCAGAAGTTCTACGAAAGCGCCGTATTCCATAACCTTTTTAACTTTACCGGTATAAACCTTGTTAATTTCAAGCTCCTGCACCAGAGCTTCAATCTTTTCTCTGGCATTCTCAATAGATTCCTTGTCCGTGGCAAAGATATTAAGGATACCACCGTCAAGTATATCTATAGCTACACCGGTCTCGTCTATAATGCCTTTAATCGTTTTCCCGGAAGGTCCGATAATAAGCCCAACCTTCTCAGGATTTACATTGATTCTTTCAAATCTTGGAGCGTTATCAGGCAGCTCTTTTGGTGAAGGAAGCTGTTCATTCATTTTATCGAGAATGTAAAGTCTGCCCTCTTTTGCCTGCTGTAAAGCCTCTTTCAAGATATCGCGGGATAGTCCCTCTATCTTTATATCCATTTGTAAAGCTGTAATACCATCTTTAGTTCCGGTAACCTTAAAATCCATATCTCCAAGATGATCTTCCAAACCCATTATATCTGTCAAAACGGCAAATTTGCCCTTCTCATAGATAAGCCCCATAGCAATTCCTGCAACGGCATCTTTAACAGGCACACCGGCATCCATAAGTGCAAGGCTTCCTCCGCACACCGATGCCATCGAAGATGAGCCGTTCGATTCAAGAATATCCGAAACAATGCGCATGGTGTAAGGAAAACTCTCCTCATCGGGGAGAATATACTGAAGAGCGCGCTCGGCAAGTGCACCATGACCTATCTCCCTTCTGCCGGGAGGTTTCATAAAACCGACTTCACCCACACAGTAAGGCGGAAAATTATAGTGAAGCATAAAACGTTTTGAAGTTTCTCCTTCAATATCATCCACCATCTGAGAATCCATTTTCGTTCCCAGAGTTGTGGTGACAAGCGCCTGTGTTTCACCTCTTGTAAAAAGAGCCGAACCGTGTGCTTTTGGAAGGAGGCCTGTTTCAATATCAATCGGTCTTATCTCATCGTATTTTCTGCCGTCAACTCTCTGCCCGGAATTGAGTGTAACTTCCCTAAATACATTTTTTTCCACAGCAGAAAAAGCATCGTTGTAAAGTTTGGATTTATCAGCAAATTCCTCTTCACCTAGTTCCTCTTTGACTTTTTCAAGATATTCCTCTTTTATTTCGTCAATAGCATCGTATTTTTCCTGTTTTCCGGGAATCATTACAGCTTTTTTCAGTTTATCCCCTATTTCGGAATTAACCTTCTCCACCAAATCTTCCGGAGTGGAGAAATCACTGAAACTGATTTTTTCCCCGCCCAACTCATCTCTCATCTGTTTCTGAACGGCTATTATTTTTTTGATTCCTTCATGACCGAACTCCAGAGCATCAATAACTTCATCTTCAGAAACTATGTCCATTCCGGCCTCGACCATTACAATAGCAT
The DNA here is from genome assembly GCF_036172515.1 of Flexistipes sp. NCBI lineage: Bacteria > Pseudomonadati > Deferribacterota > Deferribacteres > Deferribacterales > Flexistipitaceae > Flexistipes > Flexistipes sp. The sequence goes on along the minus strand of NZ_JAXKVW010000007.1, from coordinate 98,291 downwards.
CTTCCGTACCGGCAACAGTTATATTCATTTCAAGCTCATCAAGTTTTCCTGCATTAGGATTCAACACAAGCTCACCGTCTATTCTTCCCACACGCACGGCACCGACAGGCCCGTTAAAAGGTATATCGGAAATCATCAGTGAAGCACTGGCAGCATTGAGTGCCAGAATATCACTTGAGCAAACCTGATCACTTGAAACCACCATAGCCACAATCTGGGTTTCATTTCTGAAACCGTCAGGAAAAAGAGGCCTTAAAGGGCGGTCAATCAACCTTGATATTAAGGTTTCCCTGTCAGAAGGTTTAGCTTCTCTCTTAAAAAAACCTCCCGGTATTTTGCCCACTGCGTAGAATTTTTCGAAATAATTCACTGTAAGGGGGAAAAAATCTATCCCCTCAGGTGCTTTATTGCTGCACGTGGCGGTAACCAGCGCAATAGTATCACCATGCTGCGCCCAAATGCTGGCATTAGCCTGTTTGGCTTTCCAGCCCGTCTTCAGATAAATCGGCTCGGAGTTTTCCCCGAGCACGATTTCGTAAATCTTCTCTTTGTTTTCCATATTACTTCCTTATTCCCAGATTGCTTATCAATTTTTTGTACCTGTTGTAATTTTTCTTTTTAAGATAATCCAGCAGCTTTCTTCTTTTGCTGACTAATATCAACAGGCCTTTTCTTGAATGATAATCCTGCGGGTGAGTTTTAAAATGTTCAGTAAGGTCTTTTATTCTATTGGTTAAAAGTGCCACCTGAACTTCCGGAGAACCTGTGTCATTGTCATGCACCTTAAATTTCTCCATAATCTCCTGCTTTTCTTCTTTTGCTAAAGCCATTTTACACCTCCTTGTAAAAACGAAAATTCTATCAAAAAAAAATTTATTTTACAATAATTTTATCAAAATATTCGAATTAAAGTTTATTTTTGAACACCTTAACAACTTTAATCGGTTTTCTGCTTCTTTTCATCTTCCTGCCAAAGGCCAGTATTTCGCCTTTTAAATTTTGTATAAAAAAGTTATCTCCCTGCTCTAAAGGAAGCTTTAAATACCCCTGTTTATCAGGAGCATTCCCGTTCATCAAAGCGTCAACAGCTTCATCCTTCACAACTGCAACAGGCCAGTTTAAAATATCATTCACATTCTTCATAAACGAATAATCGCCGTTTTCGATACATTTTTCGATTTCTCCAGGCGAAAAAGAGTCTTTCATATGAAAACTGCCGTTGGATGATCTCACAAGTCCGCTCATATATGCCAGACATCCGCTTTCATCGCCTAATCTGTCTACTAAGCTTCTTATGTATGTACCCTTATTGCATCTGATACGTAAAACCGCAACGGGAAATTCAAAACTCAGCAGTTCCATTTCTTTTATCTTCGAAGTTCTGTATCCTGCGTCCTCTATTTCACCTTTTCTGGCAAGCTTATATGCCCTTTCCCCGTTAAGCTTAACTGCAGAATATGATGGAACCTTTAAATTCACATCACCGGTAAAATTTTCCAGCAATTTCCGGAATTTCTCTTCATCAATTTTACAGTGTGGTCTTTCCTCCAAAATGCTCCCGGTTTTATCCATTGTGTCTGTCTTTTTACCGAAACATAATTCGGCCACATATTCTTTTTCAGAATCCATAATATAATCGGCAAACTTTGTTGCCTGATTTACGCAAACGGGCAGTACACCCTCGGCCAAAGGGTCAAGAGTTCCTGTGTGCCCGCATTTATCGGCACCAAGCAGTTTTTTTACCTTATTGACCGTCTGAAATGAAGATACTCCGGAAGGTTTGTAAACGTTAATTATTACGTTCATCTGATTTGTGAATTTCCTCAATAAGCTCTTCTATTCTGCTTGCCACTTCAATGGTGTCATCTTTAATAAATTCCAGATCCGGTATCTTGCGTATTCTTATCTTTTTATTCAACTGACTTATAATAAAACCTGTAGAGCTTTTAAATCCTTCCAAAACCTCATCCAGGTTATCCTCAAACATACTGCGCACATATACTCTGGCAAGGCTCAAATCCTTTGTGACATTAACTTTAACGATAACCGCACCTTTTACCCGAGGGTCTTTTATGGAAAATTCCGCCATCTTCGAAATCTCCTGTCTGAGAAGTTCGGCCACTCTTCTGTCTCTGTATCCGCCTTTCTGCATCAAAAAATCTCCTGATTTATATGCATAATTACAACCTCGTGAAACATATCCACAAAATTGATAATTTGCTGAAGTTGTGAATCCAGAAAGGATCTGTCGTCAGCAAGGGTAACAATTGCCAGATCAGCCCTGTTCCAGACATCCTTTTCTCCCACTTCTGCAACCGCTACATTAAATTTATTTTTAAGACGGGTTTTCAAGCTGTTTAAAACCCTTCTTTTTTCTTTAAGGGAAAAAGCGCTGTCAATATCAAGCTCAAAGACAACAGAGCCTATCGTCATTCATTATCCGCCTTTTCTTTCTGATGCTCTTTTTGCACATCTTCAATAGTACGCTTTTCTTCTTTAAATTCATATATTTCCAGGATATCTCCCTCTTTTATATCATTGAATTTAGCTATGCCGATACCACATTCATAACCTGAAGTAACTTCCTTGGCATCATTCTGAAACCGTTTCAGAGAATCTATAGCACCGTCATAAACAACCACGTTATCTCTGACAACACGGGCATGAGCATTTCTTACAACTTTGCCTTCGAGAACATAAGAGCCTGCAATCTTACCGGCTTTAGGCACAGAGAAAACCTGTCTCACCTCTACCCTGCCGATCACATTTTCTTTTGTCTCGGGTGTAAGCATACCCTCGATGGCTTTTTCAACACTTTCGATGGCTTCGTAAATCACGGAGTAAAGGTTTATTTCAACATCCTCTTTTTCAGCGGTGGTTTTAGCTTTGGAATCCGGTCTGACATTAAAACCGATCACTATCGCATTGGAAGCAGAAGCGAGCAGGATATCGGACTCGTTAATTCCGCCCACACCGCCGTGAATGATGTTTAATTTTACTTCCGGATTGGAAAGCTTGAGCAGAGAATTCTTGAGTGCCTCAAGAGAGCCCTGAACATCGGCTTTTATAACAATATTAAGCTCGGAGATTTCTCCTTCTTTTATACGGTCAAAAAGATCATTTAGGCTTACTTTAGATCTTTCGGCAAGTTCTTTCTCTTTTTTCTTATCATGTCTCATGGAAGCAACCTGTTTGGCTGTCTTTTCATCCTGTGTCACTATAAAAGAATCACCGGATTCAGGCACTTCACTGAATCCCATTATTTCAACAGGAATCGAAGGTCCGGCTTCCTTAATAGGTTTTCCGGCGTAATTGAACATAGCTCTTACTTTACCCTGATGGTCACCCACAACGAAAGCGTCACCTACTTTCAATGTACCCTTTTTCACCAAAATAGTGCCTACAGGTCCTTTCTGCTTATCAAGCTGAGACTCTATAACAATCCCTTCTGCAGGACGATCGGGATCTGCCTTAAGCTCCAGCATTTCAGACTCAAGGAGTACGCGGTCAAGCAAGTCATCTATACCCACATGATTTTTGGCTGAAATTTCTTCAAACTGATATTCACCACCCCATTCTTCAGGGATAATATTGTATTCGGCAAGTTGAGTTTTAACCTTCTCAACATTAGCATTTGGTTTATCAACCTTATTGATAGCCACAACCATTCTGACTCCAGCAGCTTTGGCATGATCAATAGCCTCTTTCGTCTGGGGCATCACACCATCGTCAGCTGCAACTATAAGAATGACGATATCGGTGACATTAGCACCCCTTGCCCTAAGGCCGGAAAATGCTTCGTGACCAGGGGTATCCAGAAAAACCACCTTTCCCTTTTCGTGGTCTACTTCATACGCGCCTATATGCTGAGTAATACCGCCTGCTTCAGCATCAGCAACTTTAGTTTCCCTGATCGCATCCAAAAGCGATGTTTTACCGTGATCAACATGCCCCATAACTGTAACAATGGGCGGTCTATGCTGCATCTTTTCAGGATCATCCTCCACCTGAGGCAGAAGATCATCTTCTTTAACCGTTTTTATTTCCACTTCAATATCATACTCAGCTCCCAGAAGCTGGGCAGTTTCCGCGTCAATATGCTGATTAACTGTTGCCATAACCCCCATCATCATAAGCTTTTTAATAAGTTCTGTAGCTTTAATACCGATCATGCCGGCAAATTCACTCACTGTCACAGATTCTCCAATCTGAATTTTTCCCGGCTTAACGGGTTTCTGGGGTTTTGGCTGCTCAGCCTTTTTCTCTTTGCCTTTCTTCTGTGCCTGCGGCTTGCCTTTCTTCTTATCTTTGGGTTTTGTTTTTTCTTCTTTTACTTTTTCCTCTTTTTTCTCTTCAGGTTCAGCTGGGGCCTCTTCTTTTACAACTTCCTGCTCTGCTGTTTCCGGTGCCTCTGTTTCTTTGGACTCCAGTTCTTCTTCAATCTCCTCTTCCAGCTCAAGCTCTTCTATACCTTCCCAGATATCTCTCTGAATATTTTTATCTTTTTTAACGCCCTTCTTTCCCTTGGCTTTTTTACCTTCCTTCTCTTTTTCAGCCAACAGATCGTCCTCTTCTTTCTTCTTACGTTTTGCTATATTTTCTTCACTGTAAAAATCAGGTGCCAGGCCGGCATCAGGTTTTTGAGTTTCTTTTATAACTTCTTCTTTTTTGGTCTTTGCTGACTGCACCTGCTGCTTACTGCTTTCACCGGTACTCTTAGTTACCGGAGCAGTTTTCTTTTTATCTTCATCTGTTTTTGTAACTTTTTTAGCCGTTGTTCTTTTAGTGCTCTCTGGAGCAGTTTTCTTTTCTGCTGCTCTTTCAGATTCGGTTTTCTCAGCCTTGGTCTTTTGCGGCTTTTGTGCCTGAGAACGTTCCTCATCAACCTTTTTCAGATTCTTTTCCAGTTCTTTTTTCTTTTTCAGCAACTCCTCTTTGGAGATCTTGGTCTTTTTTTGAGGTTCTCCGTTTTCTTTAACAACAACTTCTTTAGGCCTTGGGTGTCTCTTATGTCTTTCCAGAGCCTTTTTAAGCATCTGCTGCCTTTTATCAACACTCAGCAGTTTAGGGTCTACACCAAGAGTTTTAACTGAATTTATATCTATTTCATCAGATTCATCATTAACATCAACACCTGAATCCTTGAGCTTCTCAATAGCCTCTTTTAATGTCAAATCTGATTTTTTTACTACCTCTGCTAATTTATACTTATCCATAAAAAAACACCTCTTAAGCTGACCCGTTATTTATCTGTCTTAATGTGTCGACAGTATTTTTTATTTTTTCCGCAAGTGAATTTTCCAGAACAAAATAAGCTGCCCTGTACTTACCTTCAACATTTTTATAATAATCATTTTTTGTTTTAAAAAAACAATATTCTATATTATATTTGCCGCACAAGTGCAAAATCTTTGATTTATTATCGTCCCCAACATCCCCGCTTATAAGGGAATATTTGGCACGTGATATGACATTTACATCTTTCAACATCGCACTGCTGACCACTTTTCCGCCGCCTCTTCCGTTTCTCAAAAGCGAATAAACATACCTTTCATAAACATCTTCAACATGCTTCAAAACTGCATCAGAAGAACCTGTATCAACATCAAAGCCAAAAGCCTTATTAAACAACTTTTTGTCCGCAGCTTCTTTTATACATTTTTTCTCAGCACAGACATAAACCCCTTTTAAAGGCATCGTCTGTTTAAAATCCAATGCAAACTCACCTGTGGATAATGATACAAACTTCAGCAGCTCTCTGTTTAATTTTTTTACTCCACATGCAGCGCATCTGTTTTCTTTCAAACCTTTACTCTTCCTCTTCCTCTGTTTCTACTTCCATTCCTGAATCTTCACCCGTTTCCGATTCCTGTTCAGAGTCCAGCTCTTCAAGTTTCGAAGTAAGATAATCTATCGCTTCATTAAGGATTTCAATGGCCTGGGCCTCATCAATGCTGAGAGCTAAGCTTATTTCGTCAACACTCGAAGTAGAAAGTTTCTCCACATCATCAATCCCGGCTTCAATAAGTTTTGTAATCATCGTATCGTCCAGGATATCTATATTTTCAAGATTATACAGCTCATAAAATTCTTTAAATTCCTGCTCCTGCTCCTCCATACGCTCTTTTCGGATAACATTATATTCGCTTTCTTTAAGTACATCCAGCCTCCAGCCGGTAAGCATAGCGGCAAGGCGCACATTCTGCCCTCTTTTGCCGATAGCCAGCGAAAGCTGGTCATCCGGTACAACAACCTCAATAGTTTCCTCATCCTCGAAAATATTGGTAAGCAAAACCTGTGAAGGAGAAATTGCATTACATACATACCTTACCGGGTCCGGTGACCATTCTATAACATCTATTTTTTCGCCTCTGAGTTCATTGCTTATGGAATTAATCCTGACACCTTTAAGACCTATGCATGCCCCAACAGGGTCTATATTGCTGTTCAGCGTATACACAGAAACTTTTGCCCTGTCACCGGGCTCTCTGGCACACCCTTTAACTTCAATTATACCTTCGAAAACCTCAGGAATTTCAACTTCGAACAGCTTCTTAAGAAAATCCGGATGTGTTCTGGACAATATCAACTGCGGCCACCCTCTGTAGACCCTGATTTCAAGGAGTACAGCTCTTATATAGTCACCTCTGTTATAAAAATCCCCCGGTATCTTCTCACGTTTAGGCAGAAGTGCTTCCGTTTTGCCTATGTTGACTACAATGTTGTCCCTTTCCGTTTTAAGAACGGTTCCCGTAACAACATCACCGATCTTATTTTGAAAATCCTGATAAATTATATTTTTCTCTGCTTCCCTGATTTTTTCCATAAGCTTCTGCTTTGCAACAAGAGCAGCCTGTCTTCCCAAATCTTCCAATGTTACCGGAATATATATGATATCCCCAAGCTGAGGATCATCTTTATATTTCACAGCATCATCAATGTGTATATCATGCCATTTACTGTCAACTTCTTCCACGACCTCTTTCGGAATATGTATTTTGATTTCACCCCTATCCAGATCTACACTAACTTCCGGTTCGCCGTATTTGCCTATCCGTTTAGCGGCAGCTGCTACAATAGATTCAGTAAGCGCATTTTTCAAATCATCCCGGCTTAATCCCTTCTCTCTACCAAGCTCATCAGCCACCTTGGCAAGTTCTCTGCTCATCTTTCCTCCTAAAACTCCACTTCTAAATTGGCTTTCTTTATATTGTCATAATCTATGTGAAAATATTTTTTACTGCTTTTCATAAATATCGTCACCGTCCTGTCTTCAACATTGTTTATATAGCCTTTCAACGTTTTCCTTCCGGCCTCTTTAGCATCTTTTAAGACTACTTTACAGTAACGCCCTCTGAATCTGACAAAATCATTGATATTCCTAAGGGGTCTGTCAAGGCCTGGTGTCGAAACCTCAAGATTATAGTTATCATAACCTACAATATCGTTTTCGTCCAGCCATTCCGATATGATACCGCTAACTTTACTGCATTCTTGCAGGCCTAACCCTTCACCGTCAATAGTAACTCTCAAAACAAGACCGGTATTTTCTCTCCTGAAGGTTACATCAAAAAGCTCCAGCCCTATATCAGGCAATACTTCGAGTGCAAAGCCTTTGACCTTCTCCTCAATAAGTCTGTGAGTTTTATTCATATCGACCAGCCTAAATTAAGCAAAAAAATGAGTGGGATCACCCACTCAGCTTTGGTGATTTATCATAACTAATATAATAGTGCAAGGCCTTTTTTAGAAGTAAAAATTTAAGGCATTTCAGCATAATGTCAATAGCAATATTAAATTGTAATGGATGATGCGTAACGGACGAAGGGAAGGTTTTAGAGGTATTTGATGTACTTAAGGTAGTTGAGGTATTAACCGCGTACGCAACTTTCTTAAACTCAACCTTTACTTCTCCATTACAAGCCACAGATACAAGTTGCCCGTTTGTTCATCTATCCACACATCCTTAACAACGGCATTCTTTACAACACCTTCGGCGCTGTGCACGGACAATGAGCTTAATTTGGAATGATAGTGGGAATAAACATCTGAAGATACCTGAATACGCTCAGACTTAAGCTCTGTATTTACTACAACTCTAATCATTTTTATCAATTCAGCCTGTGCAAGTGTTTTCGCCAGCTTTTTTTGTGCTCCCAAACCACCGTTTACCGATATTTTTTTTGCCACTCCCACTGCTCCCAGATAACCGTTATAGGTAGGATTAAAAAACCAAACAGGTTTGCCGTTCTTCATAGGAAAATCAATGTCAGGTAGATTTTTCTTCTCCACAGCATACGGTCTTTTCTTTTCGGGATAATTATTTATACCAGAATCTGTTTTCCACTTCTCCTGTTCATTTTTCTTTTGAAAATTACTTTTGTTCTTCATTTCCTCTTCTACTTTTTCAAGCTCTTGCTCAGCTGGTGATTTATTTCCGGTTTCCCTGTCGAGTTCTTCAAAAGCTTCATTTGCATTTTTGTTTTGCCTTTCATAAGAATTCTGCTTTACATTATTAGCTGCAGTCACACACCCGCTTACTAAAATTACTGAGATAAAAACAAAGATTTCGCGCATCATTAATATCATACTCCTTTTCAATATTAGAGATTTTTGAATTATAGCAGTCGTTAAATATTTAATCAATTCATATGCAGAAAGCAGTTATTAATATATTTTTATAATTGCTTATTTTAAATCATAAATGTAAAATTAAATATACACAAAATTATCTGCAGTATGTACAAAAAGAGGAGGCATATGAAGAAACAGATTCTTCTTGTTTTTCTGTTCATTTTATTCGCAATTCCGGCACCGGCCGAACAATCTTTTGAAGACTATATAAATAGGCAGTTCGGTGAATTCCAAAATTTTAAAGAAGAAAGGGACAGGGAATTTGCAGAATTTTTGAAAAAACAATGGAAAGAATTCAATGCTTTCAAAGGGATAGATCCGGATACAGTACCAAAACCTGATAAAATTCCTCATGCAAAACTACATACTCCGAAAGATATACCAGACAGTCCGAAAGTTACAAAGAAAGAAATCCCAACTCCACCGGAGTCTGAGCCTGTTAAAAAGATAAAACCTGTGACTCATCCAGAAGTGTCTCAAGAAGCATTGGAAACCTCGGAAATGGTCTTCGATTTTTTCGGCACAAAAATTTATGTACGTTTTGATAAAGATATTGCCGAAACTTTTCCAACAACAGTAAATAACGAAGAAATCAGTGAATATTGGAAAAAACTCAGCACCGCTGATTACAAACCTTTTATAAGTCAGATAACAGATATCAGGCGAATGCTTAAACTGCACGACTGGGGAACATACCTGCTCACAAGAGACATCAGCAAAAACATTCACAAAGACAAGAATTCAGCAGCCCTCTTGCAGTGGTATATTTTGTCAAAACTGGGTTATGACGCCAAGATAGGTTTCAAAAACAACAGGATATATCTGCTTTTACCGTCAAAGTATACCTTGTACGGCGTTACTTATTTTACAATAGAGAAAACACGATATTATGCAGTAGACACACTGTTTAAAAAAAATACAATAACGAGCCTGAAAACATATGAGGGCAAATATGAAGGAGCAGATAAATTCGCTTTTTTCAGAGCGGAAAATCCAAATTTCGCAAATTACAGTGCTGCTAAAACATTCAGCTTTAATTACTCGGGGGAAAAATATTCTTTCAACCTGATATACAATCAAAATTATATAGGATACTACAGGTTCTTCCCTCAAACAGTGCTTAACGCCTACCTTGTTTCTCCGCCCTCGGCAGGTTTTCAACGTGCAGTCGTAAAATCTTTAAACAGTGTGGTTTTGGGGAAAAGCGAGGTCGAAGCAGTTAATATCATATTAAGATTTGTTCAGAAAGCTTTTGAGTATAAAACGGATATGGAACAGTTCGGCTTTGAAAAATATCTTACACCGGAAGAAACAGTTTTTTATCCGTATTCTGACTGTGAGGACAGAGCGATGCTCTTTGCATATCTGATAAGAGAAATTCTGGGACTTGATGTTATTTTGCTGGATTATCCGGGACATGTGGCGGCAGCAGTTGGCTTCAGCGAAGAGATAAATCTAAATGGGAAAAGTATCAAATATAATGGCAAACGCTACTATACAGCTGATCCCACATATGTTAACGCAACACTCGGCATGGTAATGCCTCTTGTAAAAAATAAAAACTTTGAAGCAATTTCACTTAGTAATTGATATTTTTTATGTTATATTAAAAAAAGTTTTCAATGCACTATATAAGGAGGGTTTTATGAAAAAAGTTCTATATGCAGCAATGGTATTAATTATATTATCTTTTGTTGCGGCAGGGTGCGGCAAGAAAGCTCCGAAACCTCTTAAACACTCATGCCTTGAAGGTGCTCCCAGCTGGGTGATTAACCCAAGTATGGAAGGAAGCATAACCGGCCTTGGTTCAGCAAATATCGGTGCTGCGGGCATGCAGTTTGCAAGAACAGAAGCTATTGCAGTGGCAAGAGACGAAATAGCCAGAACGATTAGTGTTAAGGTAAAAAACATGTTTAAAAATTTCACCCAGGCAACCGGGGTAGGAGATGAAGAAACCGTGGACAGAGTAGCTGTAAACGTTTCAAAACAGGTTGCCAGCCAAACACTTTCAGGAAGCGTACCAACAAAAACGTGGGTTTCACCATGTAACGAATACTATACACTCGTTGTGCTGAATCCGGGTAAAGTGGAGGATATTGTACAGAAAAATGCTATCAGCAGTTTTAAAAATGAAAGAGCGTTATGGCAGCAGTTCCAGGCAAAGAAAGCACATGAGGAACTTGAAAAAGAAATTGAAAAGGAATTCGGCGACTATAAAAACTAAACATGTTTTTCCTGAAAAATGATTAAAATATAGAGTGAGTACCCCGTCCAACCGCGCACTTAATGCGTTAAGTGCGCGGAGCTTTATCTTCCCCTCCTATCAAAATGTTAGAAGGGGATTAAGTCTGCCCACTTCTGGACAGAGGGTGGTAAAATTCATAAAAATAATTATTCAAAAGTCCTGAAACACATCAAAGCTGGATTTAGCAGGGCGGACAAAGACTTGCAGCAGGTTCAAGTGCAAAACTCGAAAAAAAACAAGAAAATACTGTACAAAAAACTCAAGTTTTATAAAAATACACTAATAACTGAGCACAACAAACATATTAAAAGAGATGTTTTAAAAATACCGTATTAAAATTCTTTTTGAAGGAGGTTTGGATGGAAAAAGGAGTAACAAACTTAAGCAGGTTTCTGCTTGAGGAGCAGAGAAAACACCCGGAAGCAACAGGTGAATTCACCATACTGCTGGAACAGATAGCTTTTGCTGCAAAAATAATAAGCAGCGAAGTTAACAAAGCCGGACTCGTAAACATCCTTGGTAAAAATGAATCCACAAATGTCCACGGAGAAGAACAGCAGAAACTGGATGTCTATGCAAACCGCAAAATGATTGAAGCCCTCGATCATACGGGAAAAGTCTGTGCCATGGCCTCCGAAGAAGATGAAGATATTATAGAAATCCCCGACAAATATCCGAAAGGAAAATATGTCATAGTCTTCGATCCTCTTGACGGTTCCAGCAATATTGACGTGAATATCAGTATCGGAACCATATTCGGTATTTACAAAAGAATTTCGGAAGGTTTTAACGGATGCAGAGAGGATTTTCTGCAGGAGGGGAATAAACTTGTAGCTTCAGGATATGTAGTTTACGGCTCCAGTACTATGTTTGTGTACACCACGGGTGTCGGTGTAAACGGATTTACCCTTGATCCCAGCATCGGTGAATTTCTCCTTTCACATGAAAACATCAGAATTCCTGAACACGGCAAAATATTAAGCATAAACGAGGCCAATTATCACAGATGGACTCCTGAAATCAGGGATTTTGTGGAATATATAAAAAGTATAAAAGAAAGAAAATACACCTCCCGCTATATCGGTTCACTTGTTGCCGATTTCCACAGGAATCTTCTGAAAGGAGGTATTTTCCTCTATCCCGGAGACAAAAGCAATCCCGAAGGCAAACTCAGGCTGCTTTATGAAGCAAATCCAATGGCACACATTATTGAACAGGCAGGCGGAATGGCCACAGACGGTCACAAGAATATTCTTGATATAAAACCTGAAAAACTCCACCAGAAAACACCATTAATAATAGGTTCCAGGTTTGAAGTGGAAACGTACCTGAAATATATGAAAAAGAGCTGATAAATGTATGTGGGCGCACACGAATCAATAGCCGGGGAGATTCACAAAAGCATCGACAGAGCACTAACGGATGAATGTGAATCGATGCAGGTATTTGTAAAGAATGCCAATAGATGGCAGGGCAAAAAAATAAGCGATGATGAAGCAGAGAAATTCCGCAAAAAGGCTGAAAAATTAGGGCGTAATAAAATTTGCGCCCACAGTTCTTATCTAATCAATATGGCAACAGAAAAGAAAGACCTGTATAATAAATCTTTTGAAAGCCTAAAGGATGAACTGGGCAGATGTGATACTCTCGGTATCCCGTACTATGTAATTCATCCGGGCTCGCACACAGGTATCGGTGAGGAGAAAGGTCTTAATAATATTACCGCCCTCATCGACAATATTTATGGGAATAATGATTTTAACTGCATGATGTTACTGGAAACCACCGCAGGACAGGGAACAAATCTCGGCTATGATATCCGGCATCTTAAATATATTATCGACTCCTCAAAATATCCTTATAAACTGGGTGTTTGTCTTGACTCCTGCCATATGTTTGCAGCAGGTTACGATTTTAAAAAAGATTACGAGAATGTAGTTAATGAAACATTCCGTCTCTTCGGTGACAAAGTAAAAGTATTCCACCTTAACGATACCAAGTTTGATCTCGGCAGCAAAAGAGACAGACATGAAATGATAGGTGAAGGCTTTCTCGGTGAAGAGTTTTTCAGAAAAGTCTTGAATGATAAGCATTTCAGCAAAACATTAGGTATATTGGAAACACCACTGAAAAAAGATGAAAGCTATAAACCCCAGATCAGGTATTTAAAAAGTTTAAGGAGGTGATAATAATGAATAAGGCACTTATAATCATTGACATGCTTAATGATTTCGTACAGGAAGGTGCTCCTCTGCAAACTCCGAATGCCAAAAGTATTGTGGACTGTATAAACGAACAGAGAAAAATTGCTGCAGAAAACTCCAATCCCGTTATATACGTGTGTGATGCTCACGATCCGGAAGACAAGGAATTTGAAATTTGGCCGAAGCATTGTGTAAAAGGAACGAAAGGAGCGGAAATTATCGATGAGCTCAAACCGGAGAGTAATGATATAGTCCTGGAGAAAACAAGATATTCCTGTTTCTTCGATACCCGGTTAAATGAGATTCTGAAGGAAAAAAACATCGATACTTTAGTATTGACTGGACTTTTAACCAATGTTTGTGTTATGTATACCGCTGCTGATGCGGTCAGCAGAAACTACCATGTGATTGTACCGGAAAACTGTGTTATCGCCCTGGATGAGAAAACACACAAGTTTGGTATGCAGCAACTGAAAAATGTTCACAATGCGGAGATTATATGACGGAAGATTCAAGTCTGCTGATATTAAGAGATTTGGTTAAACCGAAAGAGGAAATCGAAACGCATATTTCCCACGTTTTGCTGACTGATGATTTTGTCTACAAACTGAAAAAAAAGGTGGACTTCGGTTTCCTGAATTTCAAACTTTCAAAGGACAGAAAGCGTTTTTGTATTCTGGAAAAAAAACTTAATGAGCGTTTTTGCCGGGGGGTATATGAGGACGCTTTGAAGATTGCCAGACGCGGCTCCGAATTTGTTCTCGTTCCGGCCACAAGCACACTAACGGCAGTGGATTATGTTGTAAAAATGAAAAAAATCCCTGAAAAGGATTTTCTGAAAAACAGAATCGAAAAAGGTGAAGTTTCCCAAGAGAAAGCACGGAATATAGGCAAACAAACGGCCGAACTTTTTCAAAATATTGAGACATCAGCTGAAGCTGCAGAAGAGAACGGCGGCTATAAAACGGTAAGATATAACTGTGAAGAAAATTTCCAGCAAACTGAAAAGTATAGCGGCACATTAATAGACAGTAAGTATTATGACTTTATAAAGAAAAAAACATTAGATTTTCTGGATAATAATCAAAATATTTTTATAAACAGAGTATCCGGGGGGTATGTAAAAGACGGACACGGGGATTTGAGGCTGGAGCATATTTTTTTCCAAAATCAAAAAGTCGGACTGATGGATTGTATAGAGTTCAACAGAAGGATGCGTTTCAACGATGTCATATCCGATTTCGTTTTTCTCTGCACTGAACTTGATCAAATCGGCAAATATGAACTTTCGGACGCTTTTCTTGAGGGATTTCTCAGTGTCTATGATGATGAGAACTCACAAAAACTGATAAATTTTTATAAATGTTACAGAGCTTTTGTAAGGGCGAAAGTCACCTGTTTCTTATTGGAAGAGAAAGGTGAAAACTGGGAAAATTACACCCAAAAGAAAGAAGAACTAAACAGGCTAATGGAATTAAGTCTGACATATGCAATTAACATGGATGGAGTTAAAACTCTTCTTTTCACTGGTCTTATGGGAACAGGTAAAAGTAAAAATGCAAAGGCTTTTGTAAAAAAATACCCTGGCCGCCTTCTGAGTACTGATTATTACAGAAAAATCACAGCCGGTCTGGATCCCCAATCAAAAATTTATGATGAATACGGCAAAGGTTTATACTCAAAAGAGAATTCACAAAAGTTATACAAAAAACTCGGTGAGATGGCCTGTAAATACAGCAAATTAGGCAGGATGACGGCAGTTGACGGCAGTTTCTCGAAAAACGATTTTCTTGAAATATTCAGGAACGATAATAATCTGCATATAATCAAACTCAAATTTACAGCTGAAGAAGATAAAATAATTAAAAGACTGCAGAAACGGCTGAGCAAATCCTCTGTTTCAGACGGAAGGCCGGAAATTTTTGATAAACAGATGAAATCTGCAGAGGATATAGGTGCTGGACTGGTAGTGGACACTACCGAAGCAGCTGTGGATGATAATTTAATAAAAATAGAAAATTTTTTGATTGATGAAGCATAACTTTATAATAAAACCGATAAACTCTCCTTTCGAAGATACTGCTTTTTTTGTGCGCAATATTTACAAGAAAAAAGCCTTTCTTCTGGACTGCGGAAGACTCGGTAATATCTCAAACAGTGAAGTCCTCAGCATAAGTGATATTTTTATCAGCCATGCCCATGTCGATCATTTTTATGGATTTGACAGGATATTAAGAAGTTTCTTGAGATCTGAGAAGCATATTAGATTTTTCGGGCCACCCGGAATTATCGAAAATGTCAGCGGCAAACTCAGAGGATATACATGGAATTTGGTTCAGGACTATAAATTTACTCTCGAAGTAATAGAATTAAGCAGCAAAAAACCTTACAAAAGAGCAATGTTCAGATCCTACGAATCATTTAAGCCCGAAATTGAGAAGTATAGCCCTGAAAAGATAGATTTGGGGGACGGATTCACCCTTACATTTGAATTTTTCGATCACGGAACAATCTCCGTAGGTTACAGAATAAACGAATTTATTCACATAAATATTAAGAAAAATTCATGCGAACAGTATGGGTTTATCCCCGGCAAATGGCTGACCGAGCTAAAAGACGAACTGAGAAAAGGAAACAGGGAAACAATCCTTAATGTGTCCACTTTTGACGGCACAAAAGAATACAGCATAAAAGAACTTGAGGAAATGCTCGTTATATATTCACCGGCTCAGGATTTAACATTTATTACGGACAACGCTCCCACATATGGAAATTATGTAAAGGCAATAAATTTTGCCAAAAACAGCCATATTCTGCTTATCGAAAGCATGTTTATGAAAACGGATGTAACTCACGCCGTTAAAAAGAAGCATTTAACCACGGATCTGGCCAAAAATATCTTCTGTAAAAGTGGAAGCAAATATGTGAAATTTTTCCACTTTGCACCCAAATACGAAAAGGAAAAACCCGCTTTTTATCAGAATCTCTATAACGGCGTGGCTAAAAAAATCTTCAAATAAATTTATCAGGCAATTTTTTCAAAAACCCTTTTTAACAGTCTTACCACTTTCTCCACAGATGAAAGGCTTAAACGCTCAGCAGGGCTGTGAGCATCAATTATAGTGGGTCCCAGAGATATCATTTCCATATTTTCGAATTTTTCACCGATTACACCGCATTCAAGTCCGGCATGGACAACATCTACTTTAGGAGCTATTCCGCAAATTTCGGAATAGGTATTCTTAAATATTCTAACTATTTCAGAATCTGGCTCAGGAAGCCATCCGGGATACTCATTTCCCGTCTCATACTCAGCACCCGCTTTTAAAGCGCAGTCTTCTATCAAAGCCGTCAAGTCATTCAGATTAGACGGGTTAGAGCTCCGCTGACTGACCAAACATGTAAAAGAGCTATTTTCAATTTTTATTGTGGCCAGATTAGACGATGTTTCCACTTTATCAGGCATCTTAGAATCATAGGAGTAGACTCCGTGAGGAATTTCGTTAATCATACTGACAATTTGGACTGAATCATCCTGTGTTAAAAAACCTGAGCCGCTGTTTTTTACAGTTTTCAAATCAAACAATCCGGTATCAAACGCCGCCAGTGTATCTTCTATGTTTTTTCTTGTGATTTCACCTTCTACCATAAATTCTGCGAAGGCGCTGCGGGGGATAGCATTATGAGCTGTTCCCCCGTTAATATCCGATATGTAAACAGGATAATTTTTGTTAACAGCCCCAAGCATCTCTCCCAACATCTTTAGCGCATTCGGTCTGCCTTTATGTATATCAAGTCCTGAGTGCCCCCCTTCCAATCCTTTGATTTCAAGCTTAAACATCTCAGCAGTATCAAAATTAATAAAATCATATTTTTTACTTATCAACGTATCTCTTCCACCGGCACATCCGATAATAAACTCTCCCTCCGTTTCCGTATCAAGATTTATCAAAGTTCTTCCGGTTAGCATGTCTTCTTCCAGACCGGAAGCTCCAACAAGTCCCCTCTCCTCATCCACTGTGAAAAGAAGCTCCAGATTGGGCTTAGGTGAATTTTCCTCAGACAATAAAAACGCCAGAGCCATACCGGCTCCGTTATCAGCACCTAATGTAGTACATTCGGCTTTAAGCCAGTCATCTTTAATTGTCATTTTAATGGGGTCTTTGCTGAAATCATGTCTTGCACCGCTTTCTTTCTCACACACCATATCCATATGATTTTGGATAACAACAGTGTTATTACTGCCGGTGTCAACTTTTACACAAATATTACCGGTCTTATCCGTTTTTGTTTTAAATCCTTTATCATCAGCCCTTTTCATTATCCATTCCGCAATCAATTTTTCATTCCCGGAACATCTTGGTATCCGGGATATTTCCCCAAATATTTCCATAAATTCTTTAAGATAGCTCATTTTTCACCCTGTTTATAATTATTGAAACCCAATTTACACTATATTATTTCCAAACTCAATAAAGCACAACTTGCAAAATCCCGAAATTTTTACATTTCAATGCGTGATTTATAATACCGTGATGCGTAATGGGTAATGGGTGATAGGTGATGGGGATGTTCGATGTTGAATGCCCTCTCAACTAATACACAAATATACCACTTCTCCAACTCCCCATTTCACTCTCACACCCTTTCCCGGCTGCTTATTCTTTTTAAACTCGTTCTAAATAATATTAATAAGAAAATTTTAGTTGCGCTAAAAATAAATCTTGACACAGGTAGACTCAGATATATCTTTATAAATGTAAAAAATAATTCATTAAGGAGGTGCAGATATGTTACCGAGAAGAACACAAAAAGGACTTTCTCCTTTCAGGGGAATTGACAGTCTGCAGGACGAAATGAACAGATTGTTCAATGACTTCTTTTCTCCGGATGAAAGAGTGTTGGGTGAGATGGAATTTACACCATCGGTAGATATCTCCGAAAACAAGAATGAAATAGTCGTTAAGGCCGACCTGCCCGGTATGGAAGAAAAGGATATTGATGTAAGTATAGCTGGTGATCTGTTAACAATTAAAGGCGAAAGGAAGGATGAAAAAGAAGAAAAAGATGAAGACTACTACCGCAGAGAAAGGGTATACGGATCTTTCACCAGACAAATAACACTGCCAAAACATATTAAACGGGAAGATGTAAAAGCAAAATTTAAAAACGGCGTATTAAAGATTACGCTTCCCAAATCGGAAGATTACAAAGAGAAAGAAGTAAAAATCGAACTTGAAAAATAGTAAAAATGGGGCGCAAAGCCCCTTTTTTCATAATACAGGCGACAACGTTCTGCAGACGCCTTCAAATATCCTGTTGATGAATTTTTTGTTTTGCAGAGTGCTAAGTTCAATCTGGCTGGCCATCTCAAAATAGGAATCTATAAGATCCGTGGTGTTTGAAGCAAATCTTTTTGAATATATTACAACGTTCAACTCAAAGTTAAGCCTGAAACTGCGGGCATCCATGTTTGCAGAACCAAGGGTTGTCCAGAAGCCGTCAATCATGATAATCTTGGCATGAAGCATAACATTTCTCGTTTCATATATATCAACGCCTGCTTCCACCAATTCTTCGTAATAAGAGCGTCCGGCTGCAGCAACAAAAGGGTGATTATTTTTGCCAGGCAGAAGGATTCTGACTTTCACTCCGCGCTTTGAAGCATTCTTCAGCGTTTGGATTATAGGTTGATCAGGAACCAGGTAGGGTGTAATAATATCGATTGTTTTTTCTGCAGCACTGAGAGTGGAAAAGATTGTATCATATATGAGCGGGCTGCTCTGATCAGGGCCTGAAGGAATAACATGCAGATTAATATCTCCGCCCACTCTGGTATGTTTTTTATGGAGCAAATCCGTGATATCTTCACCAGTGGCAAAGTACCAATCTTCGGAGAAAACCTCTTCAACTGCATAAACTGCGTCTCCGCTGAAGCGAACGTGGGTATCCACCCACTTGGTACTGCCGATAATATCTCCAATATATTCATTACCTATATTAATGCCGCCTGTATAACAAACCCTTCCGTCCACCACCACAATCTTCCTGTGATTTCTGAAATTCATGCGCAAAATGCTCTTATAGTTTAATGGAGACAAAAAGGCGGCACACTTTCCGCCATTTCTTTTTAAATTTTTCAGATAATTCTTTAAAGTGATTCCAACAGCGCCCATACCGTCGTAGAGAAAAAATACCTTAACTCCCTGTTCAGCTTTGTACTCAATCAGTTTAAGAAAAAAATCACCCGTTTCATCCTGTCTGAAAACATAGTATTCTATTAAAATATAATGTCTGGCATTAAGCAGATCCCTGGCAAGTTTGGAATATTTGTCCGTTGCGCTGGGCAGGAGTTCAAGATCATAACAGAGCTGCGGCTTTAAATTTGTAACCGTTTCCACAAGATTGGCCAGGCGGGAATTTTTGTATTCGGGCATTTTGTCAAAATATTTTTTAACTCTGATATTTCGCCTGCTTTTCAACTTGACATCAACCAGCTTTTTAAGCCTTGGATTGCCAAAAATAAGATACAGTAAGGCTCCCAGATACGGAAAAAAAATGATAATAAGAACCCATGAGAAAGTTGCTCTGGCTTCTTTGCGCCCCGATAAAACAACGAGAACAAGGGCTATGGAGAGTATAAGACTAAAATATTCTGCAAATAACCTTAAAACATTCATCCTGTATAAAGTTTACCCTGATATAAATTATTTTTCTCCATAAATTTGTTTAATTTATTAACAAAATCCGATTTTGACGACGGCCACTCGGGAGCGATTAACAACTCTTCAGGGGAATCTCCTATCAGCCTTGAAATGACAACATCAGGCTGTAAGCGTGCTATAAATTGGGACAAAATATCAACATATTCCTCCTGGCTCAGCAAATTAAATTTTTTCTCTCTATACAGCTCGGCAAGTTTTGTATTTTTCAATACCTGGAGATGATGAAATTTTATTGAGTCAATCCCGATTCCGGCAACAAAATCAGCAGTTTCAATCATATCCCGCCGGCTCTCACCCGGAAGACCTAAGATAATATGGGCACAAACGCTTATACCTTTTGCCTTGGTCCTTTTACAAGCCCGGGCAAATTCTTCTGCTGAATGCCCTCTGTTAATAAATTTCAATGTAGAGTTTTTGGCACTCTGCAGACCGTATTCGATTGTAACGTCATATTTTTCATTCAGCTCTGAAAGATAGCCCAAAATACTTTCATCCACACAGTCAGGCCGCGTGCCGATATGAATCCCCACAATATCCTCGTCAATAAGAGAACTGTTTATCCTGCTTTTAACCGTTTGTATATCACCGTAGGTATTGGTTCCGCTTTGAAAATATATAATAAATTTGTTTATCTTTCTCCTGCGCAGCTTTTCAATTCTTTTTTTAACCTGATCAGCTATCTCTCCTCTTTCCACATGAGTAAAGGAAGCAGTATCACAATATATACAGCCTTCTCCGCCGCTGTTTGCGGTTTTATTGGGACATGAAAAGCCTGCATCCACAGGAACTTTCCAGACCTTTTCACCATATTTTTCTTTAAGATATTTGTTCAAGGAATAATACATAAATGCTAAAAATTCCGGGACAATGTATCAAAAGTCTCTAAAGACGATTTGTTAAAAACAAAATCTTCAGGAATTTTAACATTTTTTGTCTGAACAAGAACATGAAAATTTGTCCCGAAACCGCCTTCAGGAACTATAAGAGACTTTATCGCCGTCCTCTGGAGGTCAGATTCAGCCTTTTCCATCTCATTAAGAATT
Organism: Flexistipes sp.; assembly: GCF_036172515.1. Classification (NCBI taxonomy): domain Bacteria; kingdom Pseudomonadati; phylum Deferribacterota; class Deferribacteres; order Deferribacterales; family Flexistipitaceae; genus Flexistipes; species Flexistipes sp. The sequence continues at coordinate 77,440 of NZ_JAXKVW010000007.1, read as the reverse complement.
CCGCACTGTATTAGAAACAGCCACTGGGGTACAAAAGATAGTGTCTCCAGGCCATACTCTTTTCCGTAAATTTCCAGACCGCTAAAATCAACAAAAGCAGTGATATCCTGATATCCTATGCGCTCAAAAAAATCATTGTTCTGTTTATGTTTAAAATAACAAGTTACTGTACCGTCCACTCTGAAGTCAGAATAAAGCTGTTCAGCTTCAAAACCATAATCGATAGTAATAACAAAACCTTTTGAAATTTTACTGCCCAGCGTTTTTATCCAATTCAATGCATCTATATTAATATCACCGATCTGTTTGTTATTAAGTTTAACGCCTGCCTGCTGCATGTACTCTTCAATCTCAGGTGTAGAAATTTTATCCGGGTAAAACTGCAGCTCATTGTTGTGATTAATAACATAAAGTTCTTTATATTCTCCGTCTATATTGATTATGCGGTGTACCGGAAAAGCGTCAACAAGCTCATTGGAAAAAAATATACCGTTGAAATCGGCAAATTTGTCAAAATCAGTCCACACGACCTTACCGGCATCAGCATGTTCTTTAAGAAGCTCTCTCTGTCTTTGTATAAGATATTCGCTTTTTTCAATTATGAGGTAGCTGAGATTGCTGTAAATTTCAGGAAATTCCTGTTTGTAATAATCAAGTATATCTTTGGCCAGATAGCCGCTTCCGGCGCCCATTTCGCATATATTCTGTTCAATCCCGGTACTTTCAAATACCTTTACAAATCCGGAAGCTATGGATCTGCCGAAAGAAGAGGAAGCATTAACCGCCGTATAAAAACTCCCCTGCTCGCCGAAAGGATTCTCCTTCTGATAATATCCCAACTCAGCATAATAAAGCGCCGTATCCATAAATTCGGCAAAAGTAATTTTCCCCTTTTCTCTTATCTTGTCTTTTATAATAATCTCCAATTGGTTATCCATAAATTTCTACTCCACCTTAAAATAAAATTTAATCTGTATTTTATCAGGCTTATTATAAGACACTGCCTCAAATTTCAGTTTACTCACATAATCAATGGCAAGCTGTTCAATATCTTTATCTGATCTCGTTACCGGTGTAATACTATAGGTGTTCCCATTCTGATCAACATAAAAACTTAATGTAACTGTCGTATTGGATTCGAGTGAAAAAGATGGTTTCTCCGGATAAGGTTTAAGAAGCGTTCTGTTGATGTTGCTTGCACTTTTAATTTCAAAAAAGTTATTACCCGCATTTGCCGCTTTGTTTTTGTTTACCCCCACTGACCGGGAGGACATTTCCGACTTTGCTGAAGCAATTTCCGAGCTGACATTTACTCTGTTTTTTGATTCAGGTACCTGAACAAGATTTTCAAACCCTGGCTTTTGCACAGAAATTTCAGACTCATCTTTAAATTTCGGAAGATTAACCCTCGGCAAGGTTTTTGAGACTTCAGCATCGGCGCTTTCTATAACTTTTTCAGCTGAAATCAGCTGCTTTTCTTCAGCAGCAATCTCTTTCTTCCCGGCGGCTTTTTTTTCAGCAGCTTTTTCGTTGGTTTCCTGAGGTTTCTTGATTTTGGGTTTTACAAGCTCAATTTCAATTGTTTCATTATCCTTTTTACTAAAATCAACATTGAAACCGGGAATGTACAAAAGTATAAGAAGATGAATCATAATTGACAGCAATAAGGTTATAGGGAGAAACATGTATTTTTTCATTCTTCCTCGGTTGCTATTGCAAGCTTTTCAAACCCAGCCCTTTTACAGTAATCCATTACAAAAACAACATCACCATGGGCTGAATTTTTATCCGCCTGCAGAATCACAGTGGCATCTGGCATCGCTTTGTGCAGTTCGTTTAATTTTCTGGACAAACCTGCTTTTGAAACTCTGTTGCCGTTAATATTAATCGAGCCGTTTTGGGAAATCACAATATTAATATTTTTTTTAATCTCAACGTTTTCACCTTTTGCTTTAGGCAGATTGACTTTCAGTGCATCTGTATAAATAAATGTGGTGGAAACCATAAAAAAAATCAGGAGTAAAAAGACCACGTCTATCAGCGGGGTCAGATTGATATCAACGCTTCTCGTCTTTTTATCGTCACGGAATTTCATTTTGTTTCCTCTTTAAAAATCAGATTAAGGATGTTGGAAGTGGCACCTTCCAGCTCATAAACCACCCTTTCTGACCTGCTGTTAATAATATGATAGAAAATAACCGTGGGTATCGCCACAGAAAGACCGGCAGCCGTAGTTAACAGTGCTTCTGATATTCCGCCCGCCAAAGCCTGGGCATTACCCACACCCTGCTGGGAAATCACTACAAACGTTTTAATCATCCCGACAACGGTACCCAAGAGACCGAGCAGAGGGGCAATGTTTGCAATTGTCTGCAATGTGGGTAGAAAACGTTCGAGTTTCTTGGCCTGGAATCTGCCGGCTTCTTCTGACAGCTCCATCAGCCGTGAAATTGGCAAATCCAGATTATCAAGGATTGTTTTTGATATATCACCTATTGCACAACTGTTCATGTCGCAAAGAGACCGTGCATCCTGGAAGGATTTATTCTGCAGGAAAACATACAGCTTATCCATAAAATTTTTTGGAACATATCTGTTTTTACGCAAACTGACCAAACGCTCCAAAAATACTGCCAGTGATATTATTGACAGTAGCAAAATAGGATACATCAACACTCCGCCCTTTTCTAAAATTTCAAGCATCTATTCCTCCTTGCTTCCCATTTTATCTATTATTTTTTGTACTTTGTCCGCGTTTGTATTGTCACCTGTTTCAGTGAAAGCTTTTTTAGCAAGCTTTAATGACTTTAATGCATAATCTGATCCGGGATAAAGGTAATATACTTTCATAAGCCCTGATGCCGCTTTTTTATAATTCCCTTTTGCATACTCAACAGCACCGACAAAGTATGCTCCTGCAGGAGCATATTTTCTGATTCCCGAATCTATCAACTCGTATGCATACTCCTCTTTCTTCTCAAGTCTATTTAAAGGAGTAATATTCAAAACTCTTTCAATACCTTTTAGATAAAGGTCGTACTGCTCCTTTTTAAATTCCAAAGCAATATTTTCCACTTCCGAAACGTTATCCGACTGCTCCATAATATTTGTTTTGGCCACCCTTTCAAACCGTTCGCTGTCACTGAGTTCCCTGTAGATTTCAAGGGCTTTTAAAGTGTCATCTTCTTTCAAACATTTTGCTTTCTGAAGCAAAAGTTCCCCGTCCCGGCCAAATCTGCTTATAGCACTGTTCATGTCCATAATACACTCTTTCAGCTTGCCTTTATTAAAAAAGAAATCAGCTCTGAGAATATATGCCTCTTTAACATTTGATGCATCAGGATAATTGTTAAAGAAATAATTGAGATACTTTATCCCCATGCCGGTGTCACCGGAGTTGAAAGCGAGCCTGGCAAAATCAAGCGCAATAACATTTTCCCTCTCGAATTCCATGTCATTAAGCCATTTGAAACCTTTTATCAGAAAACTTTTTTGTATTTTCTGCCTGCTTTGTATAGAAATAAGTCCGTTTATACTGTCATAAAGATATTTTTTCTCCTTCAAAAAATCGTAATAAATCTGTTCAGCTCTGTCATATTTGCCTGTGGAATAGAGCGATTTTGCCATGATCAGTCTGTATTCAGGTGTCAGATCTGCGATACTATTCAAAATATTTATCACCGTGTAATATTCATTCGCAAGATAAAGCTGTCTTATCGTTCTGTCGATAAAATCTTTTTCATTCTTATGCCGGTTGAATATTTCCAGCCCTTTATCAAACTCCTCAAGCTTATAATATGTAAGCATTTTTAACAAATCTTTACCGGGGTAAGTGCCATTAATTTTATTGAGCATTGTCAAGGCTTTTTCATAATCCTGCATATTAAACAGTGCGGCAGCTTTTATGTAAACGGCTTTATTGCTGTCAATATTTTCAAGAAGGTTAAAAGCCTCCCGGAAATCTGACTCAGCCAGATAAACCTGTGCTTTAAGCTCTGTGCAAAAGGCGGTGGAACAACTTTCCACAAGCATCAGAGTCTGTTCATACTGCTTTTCAATGTAATAAAACTGCCCCAGCATAAATCTGGCAATGTTTTTCTTTTCCTTGTCCTCCCCATTGTTCAGATATCTGATAAAAAAATGTTTTGACCTGCTCGCATTTTCATCAGCATAACATATGCCTTTGTAAAAATAGCTGTTAATAAGCAGGTTTTCCTGAAAAACCACCTGTTCAAAATATTCAGCAGCTTTTTCATATTTATTCCTGCTTAGGTAAAGTAAACCTTTGTAATAATTCAAATAATCTCTATTAACAGGGTTGCTGAACGTAAATATACTCAGGACATTTTCACGGATATCGGGGAAACTTTCCGACAGATAGAAAAACAAAAGGCTGAGTTTATCCCTTTCCTTTGCTATTTTTTCATAGCTTTTTTCAGCCTTTTCATAATCTCCCTTTAAAATGTGGTACTTAAAATTAAAATAATATTTATAGGCATTATTCCTGTTCATACCGTTTATCAGAATAAAAGCACGCTCCAAATTACCGGTTTTAAGGAGTGCATCTGTAATAAAGTTAACAGATACCTCTGATGAAGCTTCGTATCCTGCCACTTTCTCCAGTTTCCCGGCAAAATATTCTGCCGCGATTTTGTAATCCCTTATCACCTGGTATTCAGAAACATACTCTTCGTAATCACTTGTAAAATTAAGCATTTTATCGTATTGATTGTTTTTGTACAAAGTATCGAGATATAGATACGATGCATACGGACTGAGCCTTTTTAAATGCCCGCCTAAGCGGAGTATATCTTTGTATCTTCCGACTTCCTCGAGGTACTCAAAAAGTTTATCCTGGGCATAAAAGGCAAAATTGTCTTCACCGGCGGCCACCCTTTCAAAAATCTCCACAGCCTTTGGAATGTCACCTGTCTTCAGAAGGGAAGATGCGTATAAAAAAGCCGTCTCATTTGCAAATTTCCCGCCTGTGAATTTATTCTTATATTCAGGATATGCATTCACAACGCCGAGATAATTGCCCTCAAGAAACTGTTTTACGAGGTAATTCCTGTAGGCTTTATTCCCCACAAATACGGCCGATAACCCCGTTCCGAAAGTCCCACCGTAAATTGAACCCGGTTTTTTGGTGGAATATTCTTTTCTGTCAAAAGACTCAGCTTCAATCTTAATACTTTCTATGTAAGTACTAAAACTTTTTGCATTTTTAAAGCTGACGTTAATCTTCGTGAATGAAGGTTTTATACGAAAACTGGCAATTTCTTTTCCGAAAAAAGAAAAATCTGGGACTTTAACTTCAGCATGAAGCAGACTGGTACATATAAACAATATGGATAAAACAAACACTCCCGTCTTTTTCATAAACATTACCGCCTTAGCTCTCAGCTTTGCTGATCAGTTTTTTCCGGTGATGTGGGATTATTCTGGCTACACCCCTCACACGAAACAATTGCAGTTGAGAAAACGATCACAACCATCAGGATTAGTAATCTTTTTATCACTTCCACTCTTTAACCCCCTCAGTATTTTTAAGCTTTTCATAAAGACTGTAATCAGTAAGATCATATTTAATCGGCGTCACACTCACAAACCCCTGCTCAAGGAGATAATCATCGCAGTCCTGACTTCTGTGAACAACAGTCTTTTCCCCTTTAAGCCAAAAATACGTATTCCCTCTGGGGTCAAGACGCTTTTCAAACGTATCCATAAATCTCGTTTTTCCCTGTTTTGTAAATTTCCACCCTTTTATTTCCCCCCTTTCCAGCGGAGGTACATTTATATTAAAGATAAGATTTGAATGGTAATCGTTCAGATTATGCAGATATTTGGCAAAAAAAGCAGCAAAATCAGCAGCTGCAGAAAAATCGGTGTATTCAATTGAGGCTAAACTGACAGCCATCGATTTAACCCCCAGCATAGCGCCTTCAGTGGCTGCGGAAACAGTGCCGGAGTAAATGACATTGGAGGCTAAATTGGCTCCGTGATTAATCCCTGAAACAACAAGATCAGGCTTAATCGTAATGATATCATCGAAAGCAAGCTTCACACAATCAGCCGGTGTACCCTCAACACCATATCCGAAAAACTCGCCCTTACGGTTAACTTCGTGAAGCCTCAGGGGATATTTTACAGTGATGGCATGCCCCACAGCACTTTGCTCTTTAATAGGTGCCACAACAACGACTTCAGCAATTTTTGAAATACTTTTATACAGCTCGTATATACCTTTGGAATATATGCCGTCATCATTCGTAATAAGAACTTTCATAATTTATTTACCCTGTTTGTTTTAATCAAAATACTATAATTAATATATGTTTTCAACACTTTTGGCTCAGTCACTTTTCCTTTATTTTCCATACACTTTTTTCCGGCAGACTACCGACAGACAGAAATATTCAAAATCATGGGAAACAGTTCCAATCTTTTACAGCAGAAAACTTAATAATTCAAAGGTTTTAATAACTGGCATCACCCCAAAAATTATATAAAAGTATTGTTTTACATATAATTAGCTAACATGACACTGATTTCAATGTAATTTGCACAAATGAAGCAGCCGATGTTTGAGAAACGTACTGCCGGTTAGCGGTCACACCCTGTGTTGGAATGTAAAGTGGATAAATATTTGCAAATAAAAACAATTATGAGAGGAGGGTGTAGACGGTTAGCGGCAGTAGTTTCGAGTTTCGGCTGCGAAATGCGTGCAAATTACATTGAAAAATATTTGCACTGCGAAAAATGGGGTGACTTCAGTTTTAATAAAGGACAGTAAAGATGCAGTAACAGTTAATGCAGAAGCGGGAAAACCGCATCTGCATTAACTGTTTAGAAGTTTCTCAGCGGCCTGAACTATAGCATTACTGGCAGGGAAAAATGTTTGAAAGGGCTGAGCACAATAGCTGAATTGAAACAAATCATATGCAGTAGAATTTTTCTGGATTGCAAAGGAAATCACATCAATAAACTGCGGAACACTTTCACCGGCAACCACTTCTCCCCCTAAAATTCTTAAGGTATTTTTTTCAGCAATCAGTTTTACATAGACTTTGGTGGCACCCGGAATCATGGGGAATCTTGTGGTGGTTTCCCCTACAGCAGTCGTAATATCAAAACCCCTTTGCCTTGCCGTTTCCTCGCTGAATCCTGTACCTCCCATACGCCAGTTTACGCACTTTGTTATGGCACCATTAATAAAACCCGGATAGGAATAGTTTTTGCCGAGTATCCGGTAAGCGCATATTTTAGCCATAGGTACTGCATTTGTAGCAAGCTTTCCCCCCAGCGGCTTTTTGTCAATGTAGGAAATATAACTCGTACAGTCGCCCACAGCGTATATATCTTCAATATTAGTTTCCATATATTCGTTCACTTTTATACCGTCGGTATCAATCTCAAGCGGTGAGTTTTTAAAAAGTTCGACATTGGGTTTAACGCCGACGCACATGATTACCATATCATTTTCTGCCAAAGTAATAGTCTCATTATTGGAAAGCTTTACTTTTTCAACACGCTCTTTTCCTGTTAATTCATCAACTGCGACATTTAACTTCAGCTTAATACCAAGCTCAACAATTTCTTTTTCCGGTAATTTGGAAAGTTCTTTACTTAGCATATTGGGAACCACCCTGTCCTGCATCTCCACAAGGTAAGTTTCAATACCTTTGTGTTTTAAAGCCACCGACATTTCTATACCGATGTTACCAGCACCGACAACAACTGCTTTTCTGGCACCCTTTTCCACGCATTCCAATATCTGATCCAAATCACTCTCTGTCTTTACAGATACTACATTTTTAAGCTCATTCCCTTTAATTGGAGGGATAAAAGGGGTTGCACCTGTTGAAATGATAAGTTTATCATAATTATAATTGCCGGAAAGTTCTGTTTTTACTACTTTATTTTCAAAATCAACATTGACAGCCTTATCTTTTACAAGATTTGCTCCGGTTTCTGTTATCAAATTGTCACTTTTACGAACTTTCTGCCTGTCCACCAGATCTTCCACAACGTAAGGCAGAGCACAATATATAACACTGTACGGCTCAGGTCTTATTACAGTTACATCTATCTCAGGATTATGTGTCTTCAAAGTTTTAGTTGACTGAATACCGCCCGGGCCACCACCAATAACGAGTACTTTCATAGTTACCTCCATGAATATATTAATATATGAATATTTATATATTAATTTTTGGCATTTGTCAATTTATTTGCAAGAAAACACCCAAAATCCTGACATATGATGCAAGACCAAACTATAAAATCTGCTCTTTTGCAAATATTATGAAATCCAATAGCACAAATATGTTTTTTATATATAGCAAAATAAAGTACAAAAATGATAAAATCAAAAAAGATTCTGTGTTTACAAAATAAAATAATTCTAATTTTTTTAATAAAATATTTAGCGTTATAAGCTTATGCTATTATAAACCAAACTTTTTGCATGCAAACTGATATCCACCTTTACAAGCATATGATTATTACAAATCAAACTCAAAACTTGACTTTGAGGAAACACAGCAATATAATGTAAATAAACATAAGTTCAAAAGGAGTTGCAAATGCCTCGTCCACCTAAAGAAAGATTGGTTATGCACCGGCCTCGGGTTAATGAATTCGGACCATACAATGACAACAAACCAAACAAAGATGAATCCTTAGATAATAATGGTAATGCGACAATTTTAACTCTTGATGAGCTGGAGGCAATGAGGCTTGCTGATCTTGAATGCTTATCCCAGGAAGAAGCTGCCTCTCTGATGAATGTATCAAGACAAACTTTTGGCAGAATAGTTGAAATAGCCAGAAAAAAAATGGCGGATGCTCTGATAAACGGCAAGATTGTCAAAATAGAGTGCGAAGAATACATAAGATTCTATAAGAGACATTTAAAATGCATCAGATGCGCCCATGAATGGGAAGATTCGGATGGTGCAAAAACAAACTACTATTGCTCCAAATGCAACTCCGATGAAATAATAAAAATGAGAAGGTGCGGAAAAGAGTGTAAATGCCCTTTAAAGTTAACCGGCAATATACCCTAAAACCCTACCCGTTGTGTCTGTTATTGGCAAATGCTTTTGAAATTATAGCATAGAAATATCTTTTCAGATACCTTCTTTATTGGCATATGCCATAAATGTCTAATAATAAAGCAAAAAAAATATTGACAGCCCATTCCTTTAATTATATTTATCTATATTCAAACATATGGATAAAGTGAAACACCAAAACAAGGGGGCAAAATATGTCTTTATTGAAAACCAAGCTCAACAGGAGGAAGTTCCTTGCTTACAGTGGGGGTACTCTTGCAGCCGGGGCAATGGCTTCTAAATTCTCAACGATCAAAGCCGTTGCATCGGAACACGGTAAACAAAGTAAAGAGTCGGGAAGCAAAACTGTTCCCAGCGCATGTGCAATATGCGTTAACAAATGCTCTTTATTTGCCGATGTCAAAGACGGGGTAATTCATAAACTGAACCCCAATCACAACTTTTTCAAATCCAGGTCTATGCTGTGTGCTCGGGGGAATGTGGGAGCTAAAGTGCCCTACTCTCCGGACAGATTGAAAAAACCTTTAATAAGAACCGGCAAACGCGGTGAAGGTAAATGGAAAGAAGTAAGCTGGGATGAGGCTTACGATTACATTATTGAAAATGTAATAAAACTGATAAACAAATATGACAACAGATCTTCCATCGCATTCGCTTCCACTGAAGGCTTGCAGGAAGAATTTTTCAGGCATCTGACATCCGTAGTTGGATCAACCAACAGTGTACGTCATCCTACGCTGTGTCTTGCTTCCAATATTCAGGGATACTCTTCTGTTTACGGCACATTGCCAGATGCTGACATCGCCAACGCAAAATTTGTTGTTATGGCCGGCTCCAACAGGGCGGAAGCTTTTATTACACCTGACACAATTGATCTGGCAAAAAAACATAAAGAACAGACTTTTGTATATCTTGATCCGCGTGCAACAAAATCTGCTGCTATTGCAGACAAATGGTTTCCGATAAAACCTGGTACGGATATGGCAGTTGTTCTGGCCATGATAAATGTCATCATATCTGAAGAGTTATACGACAAGGAGTTTGTTAACAAATATACACACGGTTTCGATCAGTTGAAAGAACACGTTAAGGAAAATACGCCGGAATGGGCTGAAAAGGAAAGCGAGATTCCTGCAGACGAAATAAGATGGATGGCAAGAAAATTCGCTGAAAATGCCCCGGCTTCTGTGTGGTATCCGGGCAGAAGAAGTTCTTTTACTGCCAATGATGTTTACTACAGAAGAGCATGCGCTATTCTTAATGCAATAGTTGGAGCCTGGGACAGGAAGGGAGGTCTTATACCCAAGTCCGGTATAAGTCTGAAATCTCACGAGTTCATATTCCCACTTTTTGGCAGAGTCAAAAGCAGAATAGACGGCGGAAAAGTAAGTTTCGCAGCTGATGTTTTACCTGAATATATAAAATCCAACAAAGGTATGCCCAAAGATGAAGTAGCTTATCTTTCAGAAGCTGACGGAAGCTGGGTACTGTTCAGGGATGCTATATTAAAGCAAAAACCGTATCCCGTTAAAGGGATGTTTGTTTACAAGCAAAACCCGGTTGAATCTGTTCCTAACAGATCTAAAACACTGGAAATGCTGAAATCTATGGAATTCATATGTACAATCGATATCCAGATGTCCGATACTGCATGGTATTCAGATGTAGTTCTCCCTGAATCCACATATCTGGAAAGATGGGATCCGGCTCATAGCTTAGGCGGTGTTGCGCCGGTAGTGATTTTCAGAAAACCTGTTATCGATCCTCTTTTTGATACAAAATCCATGAAGGATATTACCGTTGATTTAACTGAAAGATTCCTTAAGAAAGATGAATACTGGGTTGATGCCTGGGAAGAGGATAAGGCTTATATGAGGGATTATGTTAAAACATTCAAAGGTGTTCCCATGTCTCACATTATAAAGCACCAGCTTTCAGATTATCCCGGTGCCTACAAAATGCTTATGGAAAAGGGATGCTTTTACAAAACAGATAAAATCCCATACGGCAAAACCCTCAAAGAAGGTGCCAGGCTTAAAACAAAAACGGGCAAAATAGAACTCGCCAGCGTAAGATATCCGGAAGCCGGACTTTATGCTCTCCCGGTTTATCAGAAACCATCTGAAGCTCCGCAAGGTAAATACAGATTTGTTGTGGGAAGACACGCACAGTTTACTCAGGCAAACACGCAAAATGTACCTTATCTGCTGGAAGCTTACGGGCACTACACAAACATGCTTTGGATACATCCTAAATCCGCACTCAAACAGGGATTGAATGACGGGGACTATGCAATTGTTAAAAGTTCCGTGGGAGAGCAAAAGGTAAAAGTTCACGTCACTGAATATACAAGACCGGATACAGTTTTTTATCTTCACGGTTTCGGACGATTGTCCAAGTGGCTTACCAATGTTTATAAAGTTGGCGCTTCGGATGCCGAAATACTGGAAGATTATGCCGAGACAATATCCGGGAATGCTTTATTGCACGAAACATTTGTAGAAATAAAAAAAGCTTAGTAGGTAAGAGGTGAAAATATGAGTGAAAACAGCAGAGCTTTAAAGCTTGCGGAAGCTAACCAAAAGCTTGCACATAAAAGAAGAAACGCAAAAGAAAAATGGGGGATAGTTCTTGATACCTCAAAATGTATAGACTGTAAAGCATGCACCGTAGCTTGCAAAATGGAAAACTACGTACCTGTCGGCTTCTATAATTACAGAATCTGGGTGGCAGAAGATACGCATTATGCCAATTATCCTACCATAAGCAGAAGTTTTCAGCCTTCACAGTGCCAGCAGTGCGAAAATCCTCCATGTGTTCATGTCTGCCCAACACACGCCTCCTACAAAACGGCTGATGGTGTTGTTATGGTGGATGCAGACAAATGCATTCTCTGTAAATACTGCATGACCGCATGCCCTTATGATGCAAGATATGAAAGCCACTCTACAGAAGCCATTGACAAATGTACTTTTTGTTATCAGCGGAGAGACGAGGGAAGAGATCCGGCTTGTGTTGAAACCTGCCCTCCTAAAGTAAGGGTGTTCGGCGATCTTAATGACCCGAACAGCGAAGTTTACAGACTTTTGGCAGAAAATGAATACACGGTTTTGAAACCTGGAAAAGGAACAAAACCGAAACTCAAATATATAAAATAGGAGGCAAAAATGACTACCAACGTATCAACCATGAACGTTTTTGCTAAGAACGATAAAATATCCAATATATGGTTAATATTAACCTTGCTTATCTCGCTTTTAGGTGTATACGGTTTGTTCAGCGTCCTGATTAACGGCCATGATGTTTACGGTGTAACCAGAACGGTTCCCTGGGGGATTTTGATTTCCACATATGTATTTTTTGTGGTTTCAAGCACGGGACTTTGCCTGGTCTCATCCATGGGGCACGTTTTCGGAATTGAAAATTTTGAAGTCATCGGAAAAAGATCGATCATACTGGCAATATTTACTCTGTTGTGTGGTTTTGGTGTCATTGCCCTGGAGCTCGGACACCCTTTCAGAATGATGATATACAATGTGATCTCACCCAATTTCGAGTCAGCCATCTGGTGGATGGGTACTTTGTACGGAGTATACTTGGTATTTATCATTGTTGAATTTTACTTTCTGATGAAGCACAATCACAAAGGTGCGTTTTACGCAGGTCTTGGAGGCTTTCTGGCAGGTATTTCAGCCCACTCTAACCTCGGAGCGGTTTTTGGTCTGCTGGAAGCAAGACCTTTCTGGCACGGTCCTTACCTGCCAATATACTTTATACTTTCTGCTCTTATATCAGGATCTGCTTTGATAATAATCATTTTCTTTGTAGCTTACAGATCTCCTTCAAACATGCCGGAGAAAGTAGTGAAGGTTTTAAAGAGCATCACCAAAATTTTCGGTTTCCTTGTTGGTGTATTGATATTTTTTGATATCTGGAAAGTTATTACTTCAATTTACGGAGCACCTCCAGAAAAATTTGAAGCTGTACAGACACTGCTTTCCGGCCAGCTGGGCGTCAACTTTTGGTTGTTTGAAGTTGCTTTGGGAATGTTAATACCATTTTTCATAATTATTTTTACAAAAGGAAGAAACATTAAAGCAAGTCTTGTTGCAGCTATCTCAGCAGTAATAGGAATCTTTTATATGAGATATGATCTGGTAATCGCCGGTCAGCTTGTTCCAATGAGAGAACCGGCTCCGGGAGCTCATGTGCAGGGAGCACTTCCCAACGGATTGGTATCTTATACTCCCTCATTCACCGAAGTATCAATCGTTATAGGTGCGATAGCTTTCTGTGCATTTCTCTATCTAATGGCAGAAAAATATCTTAATTTAAACGAAGAATAAAAAAGGCAGGCCCCGTTTATGGGGCCTGCCTTTCATTAATGCTCTGAACAATTACCTGAACCCGCACAAAATTCATTTGAGGAATTTACATTTCCTTTTAAATATTCTGATACTATTTTCTCCGGTTTATCATTGTTTATACCTGTGATCACTTTTATTCCGTAATCATTTAAAAAAACTTTCGCCCTGCCTCCAATGCTTTTAGTCAGCAGAATGTCCACATTTTCACTTTTTAACCACTTCGGATAAACCCCGGGAGCATGTTCAGGCGGTGTTTGTGTAAATTCACGAACAATCTCGCCATCATCAGCAATATCAGCAACAAAAAACGAATCTGCTCCTCCGAAATGATCACTAACTTCATTATTAATAAGCGGTATTGAAATCCTCATGGTTAATTCTCCCTTACGTCTGTTTTATTTCCATGTCTGCCTCTACAAGTTTTGTGTCTGCATCTTCCATAGCGCGGTCTGTCTCTTTCAAGTCTGGCAAATTCACTGTTGTCACTGCATTTTCCTAAACCCCTACCCGTTTTAGGGCCGTTTCCAAAAGGGCCTCTTCTGTCTAACCCGGGCATATCTCACCCCCTATTTACACTTATGTTTGAATTTATTATTATTGCCATTTAGCACTTCAAGTCCGCATTTATCACACTGCTGCCTGGTCACAAATTCTATATTACCGCCTTTGATAATGAGCTCCTTTGCTCCCACCAGAAAATCAGCTACTTTGTGTCTGGCTCTTACAATAAGACGTGAAAATGTCGGTCTTGAAATATTCATCAGGAGAGCGGCATTTTCATGATCATATCCCAAATAATCAGCAAGTCTGATTGCTTCGAACTCATCAATTGTTAAATCTACTTTATCAAGTTTGACAGATGGTAAGCCACTCGGTTTAAAATTTTTTACTTCCGGATCATAACCAACAAATCTTATTTTATCTTGTCTGGGCACTTCAAACTCCTTATGAACAAAAAAATCACACTTGCCTGCAACTCTAATTTTTGAGATAAAGCCGACCCGCCAGTTAACGGGTCAGCAAAACTGTTAATGTTCCTTTGTATCCAAGATGAGGAAACGTTCTGCAAGAAAATACAAAACCAGGAATACCCCCCATCCCAGAGCAAATATCATCCATTCAGTAGCTGAGGGAGAATATTGAGCTAATCCATTTACTGTATGAACACCAGAACCGGCGAGTCCTTCCCTCATTGGAGGAAGCTGACCGGCAACAATAAAATCATACCGGGTAAAGAATAAGCCGACCATAAAAATTATACCGGCGATGCCTAATGCCTTCATATTGGACGCCTTTGAAAACACTATTATTGCAAGCGGTAAAACTACGGCGAGCAGCAATTCCCCAACCCAAAAATTAATACTTAACGGACCGGTGAGCAGCGCTTTTGCCGCAAGATAACTATCCCCGGGCTGAGTATACAGAGATGAAAGTATTTTCCACAGATATAAAAATATCATTACTCCGATTCCGGCTCCCATAAGTTTGCCAAGAGCTTTCATACTGCTGTGAAGACTCTCGGGAACTTTAAATTTGTAAATTATATTATGAATTGCCAGCAAAAGGGCAGCACCGGCTGTTATACCTGAAATCACCAGAAATATTGAAAAATATACTCCATGATAGAATGGTCTTGCATTTAAAGAACCGAAAACATACCCAAGGTTACTGGTTGCAAGAACTCCAACAAGAAGTGCAAAGAATCCGACAATTTTAGCCGTATTATGATCCGACTCTTTCTTATTAGGTTTAAATATTATATACAGTTCCACTGCAAGTATAACAAGTTCAATCCCGTAAAATACACCCATCCAAACAATTGGAGCGCTCAAATTTGGAGAAAGGATGAGATATATCATTAGTCTTATGGGGTGGCCTATTTCCATTCCTATCTGTGTAAAACCAGCTAATAAAATCACAAAGGCCATTACTACAATACGCTTGCTCATTTTTGAGTATTTCTCAAAGCCAAAAGCATGTCCCAGTCCGCCTATAAAAGCCAGACCTGTTGATGTAATTACAAAATATGCATAAGTGGCTATCAATAATCCCCAAGGTACTTCTCTGTTTACAGCATACACAGCTTCATGACCCTGCAAAAATACCTGCAATGAAGCATATCCCCCGATACCAAGCAAGATCAACCCTAAAACAATCAAAGAAGTGGTTAAGGTCTTACCTGCTACATTTGATACTTTTTCTGTGTGAGTGGTCATGGCAAACCTCCTTTATTAATCTACATAGAACAAACGAGGCCTTGTATTAACACTAGGCTTCAGTCTGTAATATGAATTCTTTGCCAAAAGCTTACTTGCTTTACTTTTCGGATCATTTATGTCACCAAACACTCTGACCTTTGTCGGGCACGTTTCTACACAGGCCGGATCCCTGTCAGGAAGTCTGTGGTAACACATGGTGCATTTCTCCACTACTTCCAGATGCTCATCAACAAACCTGGCATCATAAGGGCAGGCAGTCATGCACGCTTTGCACAAAACACATTTATCATAATCAACCAGCACAACACCTTCTTCTGTTTTATAAGTGGCATTGGTGGGGCATACACTTGCACAGGGGGTGTTTTCACAATGCTGGCACTGGGAAGGCTGGAAAGTTTGAGTTAAATCAGGAAAATTCCCATGCACCCTGTTTTCTGTTACCCAGATTCTATAAGTTTCCTGACCCACAGGGACATTATTTTCAAACTTACAGGCTACAGTGCAAGCTTTGCAGTTTAAGCACTTACTTGCATCCAATACTATTGCATATTTTTTTTTCGCCATTTGTGCACCTCTTAAGCTTTTCTTATTTCAACAAACGTTTCATGCATAGCCGCATTACCGGAAATTGAGTCAACATAATCTTCCAGGATAGCGGCCTGTGAAGCACCGGTTTTGTAAACCAAAGACAATCCTTTAGACAAACGTCCGAAGCCGTGTGTATAAAAGATACAATCCGGTCTGATTTTCCTGGTGACTTTTGCCTTAATCTTTTGTTCTCCTACAGGACTTTTGACATAAACGTAGTCACCATCCATAACTCCTAACTCAAGTGCTCTTTTATCGTTTATCCATACAGCATTTTCAGGCTCAATTTCGTGCAGATATTCGTTATTTTGTGTCCCGGAATGGGTATTCCATGCGTGTCTGCCTAAAATCATTCTGAATTCGTTGGGTTTGGGCTGAGGAGGTGATGCATAAACGGGGAGTGGGTTTAATCCGTCATTTTCGTATCGAACATTGTAAATTTCTATCTTTCCCGTCTTTGTTTTATATCTGAAATCTTTCTTTTTTGTTTTTCCATATTTTGCTTTATCATCAAGATAAAACACCCCTTCTTTAAGCATCATTTCATAAGCTCCGGGGTATTTGGAAAGTTGATGTTCTATAAATTTCTCTGTAGGCTGATTTAGTATAGGCTCAACAACAGTTTCTTTAAAAGTTTTAACATCTGACTCCCAGCAGTCATCCCATAATGAAGGGATCTTAAGCATTTCATTGACAATTCCGGCAGTTATCTCTTTCATGGATTTTGTATCAAATATAGGTTCAATAACAGGTTGTCTTGCAACTACAATAGGCCATATCCCTGAAAGAGAATGGCAGGGATCCCATCTTTCCAGGTATGTGGATTCAGGAAGTACAAGATCAGAATACCATGCAGTATCAGACATCTGAATATCTATCGTGCAGATAAACTCCATCTGCTTCATCATTTCTAACGTCCTTTCTCTGTTAGGAACTGCTTCAACCGGGTTCTGTTTAAAAACAAACATACCTTTTACAGGATACGGATCGGATTTAAGTATTGAATCTCTGAAAACAATCCAGCTGCCGTCCTTTTCACTTAAATATGCGCATCTGTCCTGAGGGAGGCCTTCTTTGGCCCTCTCATCATTAGGTATTAAATTTTTGATAGATGATTTTCTGCTAACGTCTATGCGCGGCTTAACCATTTCATAAAAGGGATATAAAGCGCCATCATGCTTATTAAGAGGTATTGATGATTTTGGAACGATACCGCCCGGCTCATCCCAACTACCTGTAATTGCTGTCAAAATGGCACAGGCACGTCTGAAGTATACATCATTCACATACCAGGATGTTCTTCTGCCCGGATAAACAACACTTCTGGGGGCATATTTGGCATATTCACGAGCTACCCATCTAATCTCATCAGCCTGGATTTCACACTCTTTTTCAGCCCATTCCGGTGTATACTGTTTTACAAGTTTTACAAGGTCTTCAAAACCGTATGTGTATTTATTGACGAAATTTTCATCATACAGATTTTCATTTACAATAACATGAATTACAGCCAATACAAAAGCAAGGTCAGTCCCGGGCCTGATGGCATACCACTTGTCTGCTTTTGCGGCTGTGGATGTAAAACGGGGATCCACATAAACGAGCGTTTGCTTTTTGGGCATGGATTTTTGAAAATCAATTGTGTCCGGTGTTACAAAAGATTCGGCTCTGTTAGCTCCGAGCATCAAAACAAAATCAGCTTCCGTTAAGTCAGCATCGGGATATGTGCCAAAAACAGATGACCATCCCTGAATAACTGATGCCAAACACAAAGTGGGATGTCTTACTGTATTAGTGGACCCGTAAGAAGTTGAGAGCATATTGAAAAACTCTTCCTGAAAACCTTCGGTTGAAACAAAGGCTACAGAAGATCTGTTTTGATATTTTTGTTTTAATTCTGCCAGCTTTTCAGCAGCCAGCTTATAAGCCTCTTTCCAGCTTATTTCTTTCCATTTTCCTTCACCGCGTTTACCAACACGCAAAAGCGGTTTTTTTAATCTGTCAGGATTATAAGGCTCAGCAGCCCCGGCATTTCCTCTAGCACAAAGCATTGAGCGGGATTTGAAAAACTTATGATTTGGGTTTAGTTTTTCAATTCTGCCGTCCACCACATGTGCAACAAGACCGCATTTGTTAACACACATTCCGCATGCAGACGGTATAAACTTTTCATTGCCCTTTGAAGAGTTGAGGGTTGAATGTTCACTTGAGCTCGCTTTTACAGTGTTAAACAACCCTCCTGCTGCAATAGAAGATGCAGCAGCACCTGATACCTGAAGAAACTTTCTCCTGGATAAACCTAACTGCCCTTTTCCCATTTTTTAGCCTCCAACTATTTTAGCAATTTATAGCACATGCCATAAATAACTCTTTTTCCAATTATTGGTCATTTCAATACTCAAAGCTTTAAAAACACGCTCAGTATGTAAAAACTTCAACACATAACAACAAACAACTGCTTAATATTGTCATATGCTCTTTATTGTGTATACAATATACAACTATAGATATATATGCAATAAAAAATTTACAAAAAAATTCTTTTTTATTAGGACTATATAGGTCTTATTTACATTATAGTGTTAAATCAATTAGTTACAATTCCTACACAATCAGTAAGGTTTATAAAAAAAATTTATACATTTAGCTTTTCAAAATTTTGTCACTTGATTATTATGAACATATGACCATTATTGCGATTTTGCTTTATTAACCAAAGTTCAGATTAATACGCCTGTTTTTAGTTATGCAGAATGCATTTTTTTTCGAAATATACCGACGCTGTGAATCACCTTATAATTTAAAAAAATTAGAATTGGTAAATCTTGTAAGACCGGGTCATATGAAGATATCTAAAAAGGAGGAGAATGAATGGATTTATTGTTACAGTTTACTGTTTATAAATAAAATGACCTGTCCAAAGCTAAAACTATGAACAGGTCAGATTAATATTCAGATTCTCAACGCAATATTGCAAATATTACTTAGACAATAGTTATTGAGTCACTTTGCGTAACTCAGACAAAGCCGTTTCATAATCAGGCTCATCTGTAACTTCCGGAACCACTTCCATGTATCTGACAATATCTTTATCATCAACAACAAAAACAGCCCGTGCAAGAAGTCTGAGTTCTTTTATAAGCACCCCGTAGTTTTCTCCGAAAGAAACATCCTTATAATCGGATAATGTCTCCACCTTGTCTATTCCGGCGGCATTACAAAACCGTTTAATGGCAAAAGGAAGGTCAACACTGATGTTCAGCACAGCAACGTTATCACCCAATTTAGCAGCTTCTTCATTAAATTTTCTGGCCTGCATATCACAAACCGGCGTATCCAGTGAAGGAGTAACACTTATAAGCTTTACTTTGCCGGAGTAATCTTTGAGTGACTCTGGCTGCAAATTTTGATCCACAACCTTAAAATCCGGAGCATTGTCGCCTTCACTCAACTTATTTCCAGCCAGAGTAAGCGGGTTTCCTTTCATTGTAACATTCGACATAAAGTACCTCCTTATTTTTAGTTTAATATAATTCAAGTCTCGCGCTTTCACTGTTTTCACGTCTTTGCACACCCTGTTAAATATCATCTTCGCTGATTGCCTGTGGCATTTAACAGGGTAGGGAGTGAAAACGACGAAGCAGTCTCTCTGCTTTTCTTGTTTTGAGATTGCCACAACCCTGTTTACACAGGGGTTCGCAATAACCAAACGAAGTGCGAAACTTGATATATAATAGTAAGTTATGTTGAAAGAGAAAACTTTCAATGACTTTACAGAGATTTGCGATAAAAGGGAAAATTACTTTCAAATTTTTCCCTTTCACCGGGATCAAATCCAAGCAGCTGTTTCCAAACAGTTTCATGTTCCATGCAAAAATAAAGAAAAACATTCGGCCAGTACTCTCTTATCCTGCTTACCATATATCCCAACATGTAATGTCTCAGAGATTTAAAATACCGCATTTTCCCATCCAGTGTTTTGACATAATCACTTTTCAGCAGCTGTGAGCTCTCAAACTTTTCCCTCACAGTATCCAGAAGACCGGGGATAAATCTGAACGTTGAAATACTTATATACTCAACCGATTGTTCCGGAATCTTTTCAAAAAGTTTTTTGGCTACATCTGAATAGCCTTTTTCAAAGTCATTATAATAAATGAGGGGATCAAAATGAAAACCCACTTTATATCCATATTCCGCGCACTTTGCAGCCGCATCTATACGCTCATCCAAATCTGCAGTATAGTGCTCTTCGGCAGCGATAATTTCCTGCGGATTCAAACTCCATGAGACAAGTATATTTTCCGGATTATGATTAAACAGCCTTCCCACATTCGCAGATTTTGTTTTAAATTCAAACTGAATGTTTTCAAGCTTGTTGATAATAGGTATAAAAAAATCCGAAAGTTTTAAAATATGATCATACGCCAGACTGTCGGAAAGTTCGCCGGTGCCCAGTCTGAAAACACCTTTCTTTGAAAGACTGATAATTTCTTCTTCCACTCTACCCAGGTTTGAGTAAACTTTGATAAAATTATGATTAAGATACTCCTGCAGAATACAGTATGTGCAGTCAAAAGGACAGCCCTCGACCAAGTCCACAACATAATAATTGCAGCACCTGTAATTTCTTGTAGCCGGGCACCTGTGGACAAAAGTGTTATAACCGGAAGTTATGTAAATATTATTCTTGGAATCCTCCACTTCCTCCATGCTGTTTACAAAAGTAAACTTTCTTCCCTCTCTTTCAAAAATATTTACAAATGGGCTGTCAAATCCACTTTTATCAATGTAAATCATATTTTTCCATTACCCTGTAAATATTTTTTACAACGTTTTTTCTTTCAAACATTTTGCTCAATATTTTTTCAAAATCTTCCGGTGAGTTTATTTTAAAACACAGATCAAGAGTATCAGTTTCAAAATTATTTGAATTTTTAATTTCCACCGGTTTCATTTCTCCTACAAGCTCTTTCAGCTCACCAAGGAAATTTTCCTGGACTATGTTTTTAGACAAAAACACCCTCTCCAGCTTATCTTTATCATAAATTGTGAGATTCTGAGGTATTTCCTCTTTCATATCAAACAATTTTGTAATCATTTTTTTAAAATCGGAAACCGACGGATTTTCCTTCAAAATATAAGATTCCACGATGCTTATCACATTATCCGGTAACCTGATTAAAAGATTCAACGTTTTAAAAGAAAGGTTTTTAAGAGCAAGATATTTCTTAATAGCTTCGGACAAATCTCTTAAAACTCTCAGCGTTGTGATCTTTCTGTCACCTGTAATCCCATATTTTTCAAACAGGACAAAATCCGAAACATCATAGCCAAAATTTTTTGTTAAAAATAGAATGTTGGAAAGTTCGATAATATTAAGGTTCCGAGAGCCGTAAAAATCGGTACTGAAAGTCAATGCGCCGGGAAAATCACAGTTTTCCAGCAGAAAATATTCATCAGCACAGCGGCTGAAATAATTCAGCTGATAATAAATGCCGTCTTTTTCCCAAAGAGCAGGCGGATACGTTAAATTTTCAACATCTCTTCCTTCATTTTCACCCGGAAAAATCCAGTTAAATGTAAGACGCTGGATATTTGGAATCTTATCAGCTGTAATCAGTTTCATCAGCGGACTCAAATAAAGCTTCAACAAATTCTCCGGCATCAAAAGGTTTCAAATCATCCATGCTTTCACCGAAACCTATAAATTTTACCGGAAGCTGCATTTCATCAACGATACCTACGATAACCCCTCCTTTGGCTGTTCCGTCAAGTTTCGTAAGTATCACTCCGGTAACACCGATTTCTGTGCCAAAGGTTTTGGCCTGGGCAACGGCATTCTGACCACTTGTGGCATCCAAAACCAGCAGAACCTCATGGGGTGCATCAGGCATCTCTTTTTTTACAACTCTGCTGATTTTTTTCAATTCATTCATAAGATTATCTTTAGTGTGTAGTCTTCCCGCAGTATCGGCTATTACCACGTCAATTTTTTTGGATTTGGCCGAAAGAACCGCATCATAAACTACAGCTGCCGAATCACTTCCTGCTTTCTGTTTTACCACAGGAACGCCTGCACGCTCACCCCATATTTCAAGCTGCTCAATTGCTGCAGCCCTAAATGTATCCCCCGCGGCGAGCATAACGCTCATACCGTTTTCTTTAAACATTTTTGCCAGTTTTGCAATACTCGTCGTTTTTCCGGCCCCGTTAACTCCGGTTACAAGTATGACATAAGGCTTATCATCCGTTTTCACAAGCTCATTATCTATATCCAGTATTTCTGTAAGTTTCTTTTTTAAGGCGTTTTTCAATTCCTGGGGATTTTTTAGAATTTTTCTGCTCACATCGCTTCTGAGGTCATCTATTATTTTCATCGTAGTGGAAACACCGATATCTGAAGTGACAAAAAGCTCCTCCAGCTCATCCAAAAGTTCTTCATCGATTTCTTTCTTGCCGAGAAAAATCGTTTCCATTCCACCGATTATTCTTCCCGAAGTTTTGGATATCCCCTTTTTCAGCCTTCCGAAAACACCTGATTTTTTTTCCTTATCTTCTTTCCTGCCGCTTTTGTCGTCCTTCTCATCTCCAGCAGATTCTTCTATTTGACCTTCCTTTTCACTTCCACTCTCACTCTCACTCTCACTCTCACTGTCACTCTCACTGTCACTCACACTCTCACTCTCACCAGTTTCTTCCTGTTCTTCTTCCTCTATTACTTCTTCGTCATCATCCCGAATGTTTTCCTTATCTTTTTCTTCACGCTTTTTTCTTTTGAAAACATCAAAAAAGCCCATATATCTTCACCTCGTCTTATTTTTTATTTTAGATTTGCGGCGTTAGTATTTTTCAAATCCTGTTTATCCAATGTCACCGAAAGTATTTTTGAGACACCGGGTTCCTGCATAGTCACCCCGTACAGGGAATCAGCATTTTCAATAGTTTTTTGATTATGTGAAATAATCACAAACTGAGATTTCTTAGACAGTTCTTTGACAATCTTAACAAAACGGTTAACATTTGCATCATCAAGGGGCGCATCAATCTCATCAAGGAAACAAAAGGGTGTGGGTTTATGCAGAAACATTGCAAAAAGCAGTGTACATGCAGTCATAGCCTTCTCGCCGCCGGAAAGAAGATTCATATTCTGCAGCCGTTTCCCCGGCGGCTGGACAAATATCTCCACACCCGTTGTCAAAAGGTTATTTTCATCAGTCAGTTTTAATTCTGCCTTACCTTCCCCGAAAAGAATCTTAAAAATATCCAGGAAGTGTTTTCTTACCGACTCAAAAGTATGCTTAAACTGCTTTACGGTACTGTCATCAATTTCTCTGATCAGTTCGTATATCGTGCCTATAGCGTTCTCCAGATCCTCTCTCTGCTTCAGCAGAAAATCCAGACGCTCCTGAGCTTCATAATATTCATTGTCAGCAGCCATATTCAACGGCCCCAGCTCTTCAATCTTTTTTTCAATATCAGCGATTTTATTCTTTATAACCCTCGGTTTGAAATCTTTGGTTTCATAGCTTTTAAGGTCATTGTATATATCAGAACCCTGGTACTTTTCTTCATACCGCTCCTGCAAATCTTTAAGTTCACTTTTTGTCTGCATTATGGAATAGTGGAGTCTTTCATACTCCCTTTCCTCTTTATTTATTACATCTTTCTGTTCATTGATACTGTTTTCAAGCTCCTCCGCCCCGTTTCTGAGCTCCTCTGACTCCGTCTCAAGAAATTTCTTTAAATCTTCATTCTGAATCTTCTCACGCTTGTATTTCTTCAAATATTCCTGTTTTGACTGTAAACCGGTTTGCCAGTTACTTACATCCACAGTCATAAGCTTTTTGAGCCTGTTTTTTAAATCGGCAATTTTATTTGATGTTGTTGAAATATCCTTATCCACGTAATGTTTCTGTTTGTTGATACCGCTTATTTGCTCGGAATATCCTCTGATTTCAATTTTCAGTTCTGAAAGCTGATCTTTATATTCATCTATCTTATTGCTTAGAAACTCAGATTTCTCTTCCAGCTCTTCCATTTGTTCATTATAGTTTTCCTGTTTCTCGGAAATTTCCTCAAGTCGGGCAGTCAGATTTTTGTTTTCACTTCTAATTCTTCCGAGTTCTTCGGAGTTCACGTTGAGCTCTTTTTTCAGGACATCTGTCCGTCTTCTATCACGAGATATATCACTAAGAACCGTGTTTAGTTCGTTCTCATACTTATTGATTTCCTGATCCAGCGATTCCTTAGTTTTTTTCAATTTTTCTATTTCTGAGGCAATAGTGTCTTTTTTCTCTTTCAGATTGTCATATTCTGAGCCCTTTTCTTCCAATAAAATACCTGCTCTGGAAATATCAGATTCGGCAGTTTTTATATCGTTTTTCAACTTGAGCACCAGTGCATTTTTATCTTTTTCGCCGAACTTATGAAAAATATGTTCAAATTTTATTATATTTGCCGAAACAGACTCAAAACTTGTCTCCAGAAGAAATTTCTCAAAAGAATCCAGCTCATTTTCAAATACAAAACGGTAGGAGCCCTTAAGCCTGTCAATATTATACAGCAGCTCTTTGCGGCTGTTTGAATCATTTCCTTTCAAAACAAGCACATCACCGAATTCTTTTAAAACCTCGGTATCGTGCCCCGGCAGAAAATCAACAAGAAACTTAGCTCCGATTTCATGAAAAAATTTTTCATCCCCCTCATCTGCAAAAGTCTCCGTTTTCAGCTGGGTCTGCAAAAGTTCAAGTGTTCGTTTCGTGGTGGAATGTTCAATACGTATATCTTCCATCTCTTTTGCTTTTACATTAAGTTTCTCTTCTGTCTCCTGAAGCTTTACATCAAACTCTTCCAGTTTATCCGCATATATACGGCGGTCACTCTTTTTATCTTCAATAAGACTATTCAGGCGCTCTTTTTCTGCACCTAATTCTTCTGTATTGTCATCAATTTCTTTTTGTTCCGCCTTCAATTTTTTAATATTTTTTTCAGTATTTTCATATTCCGTTTCATTTTTGTAAATTTCATTACGAAGCTCGGTAACCTTTTGGGTAAAATCGAGATATATTTCCCTGCACTCTGCCAACTCATCGTCATTATCTTCTTTCTGCAACTGAAGATCAGCCAGTATATCGTTTATTTCATCGATTTTTTCCTGAATGCTTCCTTTTCTCTCTTCAAGCTCCTCCAGTGAATGCTTGAGACGCTGGCTTTCATCTGTAAGCTCCCGCAATTTACTGTTATCCGCTTCAATTTCTTCTTTCAGCTGCACTTTTGTATGCTCCGAGCTTTCAATATTGCTCTGCAGAACCTTAATATCAGCTTCACATTTATTAATTTTTTCAATCAAATCTATAAGTGTCTCATTACATCTTTGATACTCTTTTTGCTTTTCACCAAGTTCCGCTTTTCTTTTATTCAAGTCACCTCTTAGTTTATCAAGGGTTTTATTTTTTTCATTAATCCTTAGAAGACTATCGTCATGTTTTTTGTTCAGTACAGATAACTTTTCTTTAAGTTCATTATAGCTGTTAAAAAGATATGAAAAATCCAGATGTTTTTTACTGTCCTTTAATTCTTTGTAGCTATTCAATTTTTGCAGCTGCTCATAAAGGGCTGAAGCATTCTGCCTTACTTCGGCTATAATGTCATTAACCCTTCCCAGATTATCCTTAGTCTGAGAAAGACGCTTTTCTGCCTCTTTTTTTCTTTCTTTAAACTTTACAACGCCGGCAGTCTCTTCAAAAAAAAGCCTCAGTTCTTCCGGAGAAGACTGTATAATTTTTTCAACTTTCCCCTGCTCAATAATGGAAATGCTTCTGGCACCTATTCCGGTATCATAAAATATTTCTTTTATATCTTTCAGTTTGCACTTTCTGTTATTTATCAGATATTCCCTTTCGCCCGTCTTGTAATATTTTCGTGAAACGGTAATCTCGGATAATGTGCCCCATTTAGCGGTAGTTTCATCATCCAAATCACCGAGTGTTAATGAAACCTGGGCAAAACCGGAAGGTTTTCTGTTTTCCGAACCGGCAAAGACAATATCTTCCATCTCAGAGCCTCTTAATTCCCTGGCACTCTGTTCACCAAAAACCCACCTGATGGCATCCAGAATATTACTTTTACCGCTGCCGTTGGGACCAACAACGCAGGTCACACCGGACGGAAAGTCCATATTGGTCTTTTCAACAAAAGATTTAAACCCCTGCAGGGTGATGCGTTTAAATATCATAGTAATCCATTGTAATTTTTAAAAAGAGCTCTGAAAAATTCATGAAGTACGGGCTGACACATTAAGTCCCTATTCCTAAATTTGGGACAAGATATTATTCAGAGCTTTCTCTTATGTGGTGTATAACACAATTAAGAATGAAAATAATACAATTCACAATAAATAGTCAAATACTTTCACTGCAGGCATCCTCCCAAAATTTTCGCATTTATATGCGTGATGCATTATGGGTTACGGGTGATGTGATATGTTTAAAGTTCAAGGTTTAACGTAAATGCCCAATCAACCAATACACAAATATACTACTCAACAAATTAGCATTTCTCTATCTCACCACTTCACTACCTAACTCTCTCTTCCTTTACCTTTACCTTTACCTTTACCTTTACCTTTACCTTTACCTTTACCTCTCTACAATTCACCAAAAAAAGTATCAACCTTTATATAAAAACGGTAACTTCTTACAGATAAAATCATTTAATCATCGTCCGCAGAACATATGGAAGAATACCACCGTGGATAAAATATTGTACTTCCACTTCTGTATCCAGCCTGGATATCACATTAAATTCCACCGTTTCTCCGTCATTTTGTTCAGCAGTCACTTTAAACTGCTTACGCGGAACAATATCTTCCAACCCTTCTATACTGAATGTTTCTGTACCTTTAAGTCCTAAGGATTGCCAGGAATTTCCCTCTTCAAACTGCAAAGGCAGCACACCCATACCCACCAGATTACTTTTATGTATCCTTTCATAGGATTCGGCAATAACAGCCCTTACTCCCAGAAGCTGTGTCCCCTTTGCCGCCCAGTCTCTGGAGGAGCCGGTGCCATATTCTTTACCAGCCAATACAACAAGCGGTGTGTCTTCTTTCAAATAAGTCAAAGAAGCATCATAAACATACATTTCCTGATTTTCGGGAAATTTGACTGTATAACCGCCTTCCTTGGGATCAACAAGTTTGTTTTTTATCCTGACATTGGCAAACGTTCCCCTTATCATAACCTCATGATTTCCTCTTCGGGAGCCGTAAGAGTTAAAATCGCTCTTCTGAACGCCGTTTTCCAGAAGATATTTACCAGCAGGATATTCAGGAGGTATGGATCCGGCAGGTGAGATATGATCAGTGGTTACTGTATCACCGAGAAGCAGGAGAACCTTTGCTTTTTCAATATCCTGAAGCTTTGGGGGTTCAGTGGTAAAATTGTCAAAATAAGGAGGCTTCTTGATATATGTGGAATTTTCATCCCATTTGTAAATAGTGCTCTTGGCAACATCAAGTTTTTTCCAGTTTTCATCCCCTTCAAAAATTACAGAATACTCTTTGGCAAAAGATTCCGAATCTATATATTTACCGACATAATCCTGGACTTCTTTTCCTGACGGCCACAAATCTTTCAGATAAATATCCTCACCGTTAACATTGCTTCCAAGCGGCTCATTATACATATCAATATCAACGCGACCGGCCAGAGCAAAGGCAAGTACAAGCATCGGAGATGCCAGGAAATTAGAGCGAACCTTCTGATGAATTCTCGCTTCAAAATTTCTGTTGCCTGATAAAACAGACGCAACATTAAGCTTTGAGTTATCAATGGCCTCTTCAATCTCAGGTTTCAACGGACCGCTGTTGCCTATGCATGTAGTACAGCCGTACGCCGTTACATGAAAGCCCAATCCCTCTAAATAAGGAAGCAGCCCGGAAGCTTTCAGATAATCAACCACTACTTTTGAACCGGGGGCCAAAGACGTCTTGACATAAACAGGCACTTTCAGACCGGCTTCAACCGCTTTCTTGGCAATAAGCCCGGCACCGAGCATTACATAAGGATTGGATGTGTTTGTACAGGAAGTAAGTGCTGCTATGACAACACTTCCGTCCATTATGGTCACATTTTCACCGTTAATTGTTATAGTTTCCTCTTTGATCCCGGCGGGCTCACAACTGTCATCAACGTCTGCATACTCTTTCGACTCTTCGTTAAAAGCCGTAATATTTCTTTCATCCACTTTCTTTTCATAATTGCATCCAAGAATTTCGTAAAAACTGTTTTTCATATCCGAAAGGGAGATTCTGTCCTGAGGTCTTGCAGGCCCGGCCAGCGATGGTTCAACACTGCTCAAATCAAAATCCAGCACTTCCGTATATTTTATGTTTTGGGAGTAATCGTTATAAAAACCGTTATCTTTAGCATATTTCTCAACTATTTCAGCTTCTTCGTTTCTGTTTGTAAGCCTCAGATAATCAAGAGTCAGATGATCAATTGGGAAAAAACCCAAGGTAGCCCCATATTCCGGAGTCATATTGGATATCGTGGCACGGTCAAATACACTCAAATTCTTCAGGCCGTCTCCGAAATATTCCACAAACTTGCCTACAACATTAAATTTACGAAGCATTTGTGTAATATTTAAAACGATATCAGTTGAGGTTACACCTTCTGCAGGCTCACCTTTTAGGTTTACACCGATAACCTCAGGGATGGGCATATAATAAGGCTGACCGAGCATGACGGCTTCAGCTTCTATTCCGCCCACTCCCCAGGCCATAACACCGATACCATTTATCATCGGCGTATGGGAATCTGTTCCCACAAGTGTATCTGGAAAAAGGACACCGTTGTCATTCCTGACAACCTTTCCCAGATATTCAAGGTTTACCTGGTGGCATATCCCCGAATTGGGTGGAACAACACTGAAATTATCAAAACTGTTCTGAGCCCATTTAAGCATTGAGTACCGTTCAATGTTTCTTTCGTACTCTTTTTTCACATTCTTATCCAGGGAATTCAGCGATCCATAATAATCCACCTGCACTGAATGATCAACAATCAGATCCACGGGAACAAGCGGATTGACCTTTTCGGGATCACCGCCTATCTCAGACATGGCATCTCTCATAGCTGCCAAATCAACCACAGCCGGCACACCTGTGAAATCCTGCATCAGAACACGAGCTGGATAATAAGGGATTTCAACCGGCTCTTCATATTTCCCTTTCCATTCACAAATGTTTTTCAGATCTGATTCTTCAACTATACCATTCCCCATATTTCTGAGAATATTCTCCACCAG
The DNA here is from genome assembly GCF_036172515.1 of Flexistipes sp. Taxonomy (NCBI): domain Bacteria; kingdom Pseudomonadati; phylum Deferribacterota; class Deferribacteres; order Deferribacterales; family Flexistipitaceae; genus Flexistipes; species Flexistipes sp. Next base: position 47,875 of record NZ_JAXKVW010000007.1, on the reverse strand, counting down.
GATTCTGATGGAAAAAGGTAGTGACGAGACATCATAACCTTTCTCAGAAAGTTGGGTAATACTGAAATATTCATAATTTTTGTCTGAAATATTGATATTTTTTCTATAATCTTCTCTGTTCATAGGGCAGCCTCGCATAGTGTTTTTTGTTTTTAAATTATAACAATTACTCATCCCATTGCAAAGCAAATATTAAATCAAATTACATATGTTTTAAACGGCTTTTATAAGCATTAAGGCGTTTTGAATATTCGGAATATTTTGCAATAGCTTTATCTATCAAAGCAGAAGCCTCTTTTTTCTTTTTCAGTTTTATAGCAGCCTCTATGTAAGCTATATACAATTCAGGCTCATCAAAACTTTCAATATTGCATTCTTTAAGTATTTCAAACCCCTTTTTATGTTCACCACTTCTTACCTTAGCCAGGCCGTAATAAGCTTTAACTTCCTCATCATCAGAATAATTTTCATAAGCCCTTTTAAAAGCATCGATTGCGTCGGACATTCTGCCCATATTTAAATAAACTTTGCCGCTTGTGATGAGCTGTTCCGCCATAAAGATACTTTTCACATCGACTTTGGTCCCCTCATCATTCTCATTTCTCCTGTGTTGTTCTTCCTCCAGAAGATAATCGTAAGCCGATTTAATCATCTCAAAAATTTCCTGAGCCGTTTTCTTATGCTCTTTATTGGTAAAAAGATCAGGGTGGTATTTCTTTGTAAATTTTATGTACTGTTCTTTTATCGAGTCCAAATCAAAAGATTTTTCATCAACACCAAAAATTTCAAAAGAGTTTTTGTTCTTTATTTCAGCAAGAAAATTCTGCAAATCCTCCAGAGGTACTTCCGGTTTTGCAACCTCTCTCAAATAGCCCAGCTTGAAAAATACGTTTAATATGGACAATTGTGTTTTATTATAATTTCTCAGCTTGTCATTACCGATATAATTATCCTCAAAATCCTCCAGCATCTCCTTAACTATCTTAAGATCCGCAGTTTCTTCCAAAAGTTTTTGTTTATCTTTTAAAAGCTCGTAGTCATAGTAGAAATCCAATTTATTTTCCAGAACAATATTATTGCTTACTATAGAAAAAATAATAAGATAAACCAGATTGATATTTATATTAAAAACGTCCGGAAAATTTTTCTCATGATAGAAAATTATCGAAATAACCTTATGACTCAGAAGTTCATAAAAAACCATATTCTGGTAAATCTTAAATATAGGCTGCAGATCCTGAATAGATAAATCGTTATCATTCATTAGTTTTTGAATAAACCCCTCAACATCCTGCTCATATGCCTGTTCATCAATTTTGTATGATCCTTTTTTTACAAGGTAACGTTTGATGTCATATTTATCTGTTGTAGAGAATAAAAACTTAAGCCTGCCGCCATTGAAAAATAATCTTGCCGTCAGATCTTCTGTAATTATCTCCATTTCCCCGGACAGCTCCCTTTTGTATACTGAGAGGAGACCACTTATCACATCCAGCCCGATAAGCTCTGTTTTGTTTTTCATTTTTCTTTTAAGAGATAACAAATTAAGCCTGTAAAGCTTATCTATTATGAGAAAAATTTCAACCTTATCCAGATTTACAGTCTTTTCAAGCATATTGACACAGGGATATTCTTCTATACGGGATAAAATAAAACCCTCTGTTGCCGAAATATGTATATTCTCATCAGAAAGTCTGGCTCTGTTTAAAGAAAAGCATGAATTTTCACCGCCGTAATTTTTGTAAAAATAACGGGAGATAAATAGTTTCAAATTGCTGTAAAATTTTCTAATCTGCTCTTTCACGCTGTGGTGGCGTACCAGCCCGTGTACAATTTTATAGGATTCATAAATCTTATTTTTATTAAACAATTCCAGTGCAACGAGAAATTCCAGCACAGGGTCTTCAACATCTTCTTCGGACTCCTCTCTGACCACAATCTGGCCGTTGCTTATACCACTGAATATCTCTTTGTAAACATCAAACCAGTCCCCGCCGGCAAGTCTGACGATACGTGATACATTGTTCTTTGAGTTTATATATTGCTTAAGCCAGCCCTCGTAGCCCTTAGCCTCCGGAATGGATTTTTCGTTAAAATGTTCAAGCATATCATTATACAGGTCAATTCTCTTCATACATTTCATGAGAATTTCATCCACCTGAATAAGATGATCTATTCCGGTTGTAATTTCCTTGTCAACAAAATTAAAAAAACAGGATTTTAAGGTCAGAATATAAAAGACTACATCACGAACCTGTATATGAATAATCTTCTCAAGATTTTCACTGGTTATATAGGAAAGCTCTGCCAAAACTTTTCCAAGGGGTTTCTGTTCTTTCTTCTGAACACCAAGCCCTTTAATCAGCTGCTGTTTATCAATTTCCCCGTACTGCAAAAGAAGCTGCCCCAGCAAAAAACGGGGCTGATTGGTACTGGCATGTGCGATTTCACCTTTAATAAATGAAATGGATATTTCATCATTGTCACTTTGAAGATAAAGCTCACCTGTTCTCTTTGAAAGAGATATCCACTGGAACACATCAGCCAGCGGCATTGAACTAAGATCGCCTGTTAATTCCCTTGCCTCGTTATTCTTCTCCATACTTCCTTCATGAAATATTTATTTTTCCTATCAAATCATCGTGTATCAGACCATTGGAACCTACTATCCATGAGTCATTGAAATCATATTCTCCTCCGCTGATAGAGGATACACATCCCCCCGCTTCCTCAAGAATAAGTTTACCCGCTGCTACATCCCAAGGATTCAGACCGGATTCATAGTATCCGTCGAAAACACCCTTTGCCGTATAGCACAAATCCAGCGCCGCAGAACCGGCCCTGCGGACTCCCCGGCTGTTTTCAAGAATATTGCGAAGGCGCTGTATTATAACTTCATTATCTTCTCTTTCCACAATGGAATATGGAAAGCCTGTTCCAATAAGGCTGTTTATCATCTTATCAGTTGATGAAACTTTTATTGCTTTGCCGTTCAGAAAAGCTCCTTTGGATTTTTCTGCAGTAAACAATTCTTCCATAATCGGATTGTAAACAATTCCGATTTCAGCGCTGTTTTTTACATAGTAAGCCAGAGAAACAGCCACAAAAGGAAAGCCGTGAACAAAATTAGTAGTCCCGTCTATGGGATCAAGATAAAACACAGGCTTTTCCTTTTCTATATTATCAAGGGCTGATTCCTCAGCTATTATTTCAACAGATGGAAATTGTTTATTAAGTTCCTCTTTTACAACTTTCTCAACAAAATAATCGACATCCGTAACCAGGTCTATAGTTGATTTTTTGTTTACATCCAGTTTTTTATCAAAGTTATCTTTTATAATTTCTCCGCCCTTTTTGCATATATTAATCAAATCTGATATCATCCATTCTCCTTTACACTCCTCAAAATAACTGAATCAACAGCAAAGTTACTCAAACCCCGATTTCAAAAAACGGAGCCTTGATTGTATAATATTGCATAAAATTAATTTTTTTACAATTTTAACATAAAATTATCTTATCCAGCAATAATATAATAAAAGATAAGAAGAAAAGCTGAAATGCAGATTTAAACTATTTAAGATAAAACACGGCAAGCTCGTCAAGTCGGGACAAACAGCGCAGGAACTTCTTTTGGAAGCAAGATTCCAACATTTCATTAATATAAAGATCATTTAAATGATAATCAGACCGTATAAATATTTTTGTATTGTAGTAATAGCAGTTATCAACAAGATGTGCAAAACGCAGAGCTTCATCAAGGGAACTGAAAGGTTTTACCCCGTCAATAAAGAGTGCCTCCGTATTATCCGGTATTATATAATATTTAAAAGGATGATTTTGTTTGAGGAGACTGATTAAATCTTCAAAACCTATAAGCCCTTTGCTTGCAGCCTCAGTGTCTGCTTTTGTGTATTGATCCATAAAAAATTCTTTATCAACAACCCTCTTCCACAGCTGACTCCCGCTTTTTCTGCGGTAATCCTCCCCTTCAATGACATAAGTACTGAATGAATCTGCAATAACCCCCATTTCTCTTTCAAATTCCTCTATTTGAAAGTGCTGGCCTTTTCCCAAATCAGAAGGCAGTGTATTGGATGTGGTAATTACAAGTGTATCGTTGCCGAGCTCTTGAAAAAATTTTGCAATCATTCTTGTGGTTGCAGGATCATCCAATTCAAATTCATCGAGCAGAATTAAATCAAAATCGCTGAAGAATTTAATGGATTTTTCTATCCCGAGAAAATTAAAAAAGTATGTCAACTCACCAAAACTCAGAAAGGTCTTTTTATCTGTTTCAGCCACATTATAACAGGCACTGAGCAAATGGGTTTTGCCCACACCGAATCCTCCGTCAAGATACAGGTTTAAATCCATATCCTGATTGTCAGTATTCTTATCACTGTTGTTATTCCGTTTTAAAAAACCGAAGAAACCTTTATTGTTTATTTGGTATTTGATTTTGTTTTTGCCCGCTGAAAGCACTTTTTCAGACAGTATGTTCTTTATGGATGACTGCGAAGGGTATCTCGAATCCGGAATATAATTTTCAAACGTACAATGCTGAAACTTAGGATGAGGCTTCATGTTCTTCATGCATTCACTGACTGAAACATCAAAGTTTAAATCGGAAATATTTACAATCATGGATAACTCTCTTGGCTTTTTGAGATACACTTTTATACAAAATAAGAAAACATTGCAAGGTCTTATTGCTGGCTACCAAAAGTAAAACCTTGATGCGTAATCCATGAGGTGGAGGTATTAGAAGTTCAGGGTTCAACGTTAGCAGAAGTAAATGGTTACTTATTGTTATTCTTCGTTATTCGTGCTTATTTGCTTTATGCCCCTGAAATAAAGTATCTAAAACTTAACACTTAACGCTTAATACTAACACACCAATATACCAAAATCCGTTACCCAAAAAGTCACAGCATTTTCACCCTGAATTTTTTATACATAATATCAGGAACATAGGAAGACTTTGCTATTCTGAGAGCAGTTTTTCCCAAATCCTGTTCAAAATTAAGATAGTTATATTTTTTAGGAAGCCGTTTTGCAAAATCGTTGTAGATGAACTGATAAATCCCCTTTATATTTTTTTTGCCCTTTGCAAAATGTATTACGAAGATTTCTGTGTTCAATTCTTCTCCCATAATGAATCCAGCCGGCTCACCCTCCACATAATAAATCAGTCCGCACAAAACAAGTTCGTCATGCATATTCAAAGCTTCCTGGCAGGCATAAAAATCTGTCTCTTCAGGTGAGAGATCTATTTCATTCTGCCATACATCCAGTATTTCAAAGGCATCATGGACATTTTTGTCGGTTAGAGGATGGCACTCGAAAGAATAATCCCTTAAAAACTGCTTTAGCAGATTTCTTTTTTTATGAAGTTTTCTTCCTTTGTACGTACTGATTTTATCAACGGTATAAATATAATCTGTTTCCCCTTCAAAATTGCTGCAAATAATATTATCCCCGAAATACTGCAGCCAGTGCTCATCTATGGGGAAAATAAAGTCCACCTCCCGGGAAATACTTCTCAAATATTCCATATCAATTTGGGATATATTATTGGTGGGCATTAAAAAAGTATAACCGTCCACACTTTTGCCTTTTATAAAAATATCCTCATCTTTCACAACTCTATAATCATGAATATTTCTGAAAAGGTAAAGATTTGCGAAACTGTATTCTGCTATAGGGGTATCTATTTTCTTCAACCTTTCATGTAACATATTTTTATGCTCAAACTCAAGTTTTTCACACTGCATAATCCAGCCACTCCTTTTTAAAATATCTGCGCGCAATTAAAATCATCTGGGTAATAATAGAAGCGTTCATACTCCACCAAATGCCCGGAGCTCCGAAACCTAACGTTATCCCCATAATATATGCCAGCGGAATGCGAACAATCCACATACCAGCTACTATTCTTATCATAACGCTTCTCGTATCTCCCGCTCCGTTCAAGCCTCCCCCAAGCACAACACTGAAAGCCATAAAAGGCTCACTAATCATACTGATATAAATATATAATACACTTTCATTTATAACTACACTGTTTTTAGATAGAATCTGGGAAACATCTCTGGCAAAAATCACCACTATCAATGTCATTACAGTAATCGTGATAACGCCCATAACAGCTGTTACAATACCGTTCTTAAAAGCCTCATGCTTTTTGCCTTCACCAAGCAAGTTTCCTACTATCACAGCATTAGCCATATTAAAAGCAAAAGCCGGCAGGAAAATAGCCGATTCGATACGCATACCGTTTGTCAGCGCCGCCATTACTTCCACACTTTTTTCAGGCAGCTTTGCTATTATCAGAAACAGCGTTGTTGTGCCCAGCTGCCAGCCGAGCTGCAGCAATGCCGAAGGCCAGCCTATATTGAAAATTTTCTTTACATAATAAAAAGTGTAGCTCAACGCACCTTTAAGAATTTTCTTAACAAAAATGAAGTTAATCACTGCCCCGATAAAAAGACTCACAGCGGTTGATAGGGCAATACCGTTATAGTAAATCGGAGTATAAAAAACGAAATAAAAATTAAGAAAAATATTAATAACGCAAACCACCGACATTGTAAAAAGCGATCTTTTGACCATCTTGCTTGCTCTTAAAATTCCGTTGGTGCAAAGGAGAACATATTGAAACGCCACACCAGCTGCGTAAATCTGCGTCAGAGGGATGCTGATCTTTTTAATACTTTCAGGGACATTTAATAATCTTATAATAATAGGAGAAAGCAGAACGCCGAGAATTGAAAGAACTATCCCTGCAATAAAAATTGTTAGCAATATTGAATAAACAGCATTTATATACGTGTCTCTGTCATCTGAGCTGTAAAGCCTTGAAATAACCGAAACGGTGCCGACATTTGATGATGTGGCAACCACCACAAAAATAAAATAAACCTGTGAAACCAGTCCCACACTGGCTTGGACATCCTTGCTTATCCGGCCGGCAATAAACACATCAGTGAGGCTGATGAAAAACATAAAAACCATAATCAGAATCATCGGCCAGCTGATTGACCAGCTTTGGGAGAAAAGGGGGAGAAGCTCCCTGAAATTTATCCTTTTAAAAATATTTTCTCCTTTTAATACTTTACATATTATATTAAGCTGTACTATAAAATCGATTAAATTTGCAATTATTATTTATTAAAACTTTTTAACATTAAATATATCTACACTCCGGAGGATAGTATGATATATGATATCGTTATTTTATTATATATGCTTTCACTGCTTCATATGTGTTTATTTTTCTTTCTTGAATATAAAAAACTTGCAGGAATTGCAAACATATTTGCACTATCGGGATTTATCCTCAACATTATTGATATATCTGTGAAATGGATAAAAACCGGTACTTTCCCTTCACATTCGATGAACGGTTTGCTGATAATCTTGACTGCAGCTCTTGTTGCAGTTTACTTATTTTTATACATTAAGTATAAAAGACCGTCTATGCTCCTTTTTATCATGCCTATTGTTATAATTCTCGGTCTTTTTACATTCGCCTTTAAAGACATAAATCCCGCAAGAGATTTCGCAACCAGCTTCTGGCTTTATATTCACCTTCCGTTCACCGTTGTGGGATCAGCTTTTTTTCTGTTTGCTGCAATTTCCGGCGTAATGTATTTTGTACAGGAAAATCAGCTTAAGAATAAAAACTTCGGATTCATATATTCCAAGTTTCCGCCTTTAAACGTAATTAACAATCTTAATAAAAATTCACTGAACATAGGTTTTGCCGTTTTTACTATAGGGTTAATTGCAGGAATAATATGGGGGCTTTACGAATGGAACGGTACGCTGTTACTTTCCGCTAAGCTCATATTTGCTGTAATAACGTGGGCGGTTTTCGGGATCATTATATTAATAAGACAAACAAAAGGATTGGCGCCGCGGGGATCGGCACTGTGGAGTGTCGTGGGATTCATATGTATTGTAATTATGTATTTCGGCGTAGCTTTGTTTTTAAGAGGGTAACCAATGCAATTAGCTGTTTTGGGATTAAATCATAACACTGCACCGGTCGAGTTGCGGGAAAAATTAGCCGTCCCAGAAGACAGACTGCCTTATTTTTACGAGCAGATACTGCAGAACGAGCGTATCTATGAGGTAATGATTCTTTCCACCTGTAACAGGGTGGAATATTATATTGTAACGGATGATTTTCTCTGCAACGTTGAAAATGTGTTGCAGATTATTTCCGAGGAAAACGGTGTGGATTACTCTGAGTTGAGAAAACATACGTATATACACTGCGGATCAGAAGCAGTAAGACATATCTTTAAAGTAGCTTCTGGTCTGGATTCACTCGTACTGGGCGAGCCACAGATTTTCGGTCAGGTTAAAGACTCTTTTCGTCTTGCCAACATCCACGGCAGAATGGATAAACTCCTGAAAAAACTGGATGAGTTCACAATAAAAACCTCAAAAAAGGTAAGAACCAATACCGGCATATCGGAAAATCCGATAACAGTAAGTTATTCCGCTGTTGAACTGGCCAAAAAAATATTCGGAGAGCTGAAGAATAAAAGTGCCCTCATAATAGGAGCCGGCGAAATGTGTGAACTTGCTGCAAAACATTTAAGAAACGCCGATATATCGGAAATTTTTGTTACAAACAGGACTTATTCAAGAGCGGAAAAACTTGCTCAGGAAATCAACGGTATCCCGGTGGATTTTGAACGCTTCACGGAATACCTCAAAAAAACGGATATCGTCATAAGCTCCACCGGAGCACCTTATTATGTTCTGGGACACGATCAGGTCAAAGATGCTATGGCAAGCAGAAAATACGAGCCCATGTTCTTTATAGACATTGCCGTTCCCAGGGATATTGACCCAAAAATTAATGATATTGAAAACACCTATGTGTACGATATAGATGATTTAAAATCTGTTGTTGAAGCCAACAAGAAAGCCCGGGAAAAAGAAGCAGTAAAAGCCATGGAAATCGTGGAACAATCTGTAAACGATTTTCACAAATGGGTTGAGTCACTTAAAATTGTACCGGTAATCAAGGAAATGAGAGGAATGTTTGAAGATATAAAAGAGATGGAGCTGGAGAGGTTTATCAATAAATCCAAAATTGAAGACGAGCAGACAAAAAAACTGCTTAACAATATTCTCAACTCATATATGAACAAAGTACTCCATACCCCCCTCACAAATCTCAAGAATCACGGAACAAGCAAAAACAAATATACGTTGATAGAGGCAGTCAATATAATCTTTAACTTAGAGGAGAAGAAATGAAAAAACTTACCATTGCAACGAGAAGCAGCCAACTGGCCGTATGGCAGGCTGATTTTATCAAAAACGAAATTAACAAAAAATATCCAGATGTAACCATTGAACTTAAAAAAATAAAAACAAAAGGGGACAAAATCCTGGATACACCTCTGGCTAAGATAGGAGGTAAAGGGCTTTTTGTAAAAGAAGTGGAAAATGCGCTTTACGAAAAGGAAGCAGATATAGCAGTTCACAGTATGAAGGATGTACCCAGCGAAATGCCCGAAGGTATGGAACTTTACGTTACACCGAAAAGGGAAACACCTTTTGATGCTTTTCTTTCCATCAACTATAACAGTATCGATGAACTCCCCAATGGGGCCGTTGTGGGCACAAGCAGTCTGAGAAGAATGGTTCAGATAAGAAAACGCAGGCCTGATTTACAGATAGAAAACCTGCGCGGCAATATAAATACACGCATCAAAAAGCTTGAAGACGGCATGTACGATGCAATAGTACTGGCAAAAGCTGGATTGGTAAGAGTCGGTTTTTTCCAGCACCTCAAACAGACTTTAACCGAAGACATAATGATACCGGCGGTTTGCCAGGGGACACTCGGAATAGAAGTAAGAGAGGACGACATGGAGTCCAAGGAATTGCTGAAGTTTTTTTACGATGAGGAAACGTATATCAGGACAAAAGCTGAAAGAGCTTTCTTAAAAACGTTGGAAGGCGGCTGTCAGGTTCCCATCGCCGGCTACTCCATCTTAAACGGCAGTAAACTCAAACTGATGGGAATGGTTTCATCTCTGGACGCAAAAGAATATATCTACAGAGAAGTTGAAGATAGCGTGGAGAATGCTGAATCTATGGGAATAAGCCTCGCAAAGGAAATTTTAAATGCAGGCGGAAGGGAAATTTTGGCCAACATATACCATGAAGAATAGTGAAAAACTCCTCAACAGAATCCTTATAACCCGCCAGCCGGAACAGTCCGCGGAGTTCGTCAATCTGCTTTCTTCCCGCGGTTTGTACCCGTTCATTCTGCCTATGATTGAAACTGTACCGGTTGAATGTGAAATTAAAAACAAGGCATTTGATTACCTTATCTTCACCAGCTCCAACGCATTTAACTATTTTAAGAAATATATCAACAGTGTAAAATTCGGTAAAATAGCTGCAGTGGGCAAAAAAACCGCCGAAGCAATAGAAAGGGAAGGTTTTGATGTAAATTTAATCCCGGAGGATTACAGCGGAGAAGGTCTTGCAAAAAAGTTTATGAACAGGGAAATCAACGGAATGAAGTTTCTTATCCCCGGCCCTAAAAAAACGAGTAACACATTGAAAAATTTTTTGATATCAAAAAAAACAATAGTTGAGACACCTGTTGTTTATGAAACAATAGGCATACAATACCCCCGGGGATTTATTTCCGGTTTTATTCAGGAAAATTTTATAGACTGCATCACTTTTGCTTCCCCTTCAGCAGCCCGAAGTTTTCTTTCACAGACAAAAATGCCAGATACAGTAAAGGAAACTGTGGTTATCGGCAGGACAACATTCAGTTATCTTCAGGAAAACGGTATAAATGCTGTATACCCAAATAAATACACTGTGAATGATATGGTTGAATTGATATGCAAAATTAATGATGAAAAAAATAAACTATCAGGAGGAACATTATGAACTTCCCCGTTATCAGACCAAGAAGATTAAGAAAAAATGAGACGATAAGAAAAATGGTGAGAGAAACAAAATTGAGTCTGGATGATCTTATATACCCAATGTTTGTTGTGGAAAAGCCCAATGTAAAAAAAGAAATTCCCTCAATGCCGGGAATCTATCAGATGTGCATAGAAAATACCGTAAAGGAATGCATCCAGCTGGAAAAACTCGGCGTGCCCGCAGTTATCCTCTTCGGTATTCCGGAACACAAGGACAGCAAAGGATCTGAGGCATACAACGAAAACGGTGTGATTCAAAAGGCTGTCAAAGCCATTAAGGAAAATACGTCAAATTTGTATGTAATAACCGATGTCTGTATGTGCGAGTACACAGACCACGGGCACTGTGGAATAATAAAAGACAAAGATGTTGACAACGACGAAACATTGAAAGTTTTAAGTATGGAAGCTCTGACACACGCAAAAGCCGGTGTGGATATGGTTGCTCCCAGTGACATGATGGACGGAAGGGTCGAGGCAATAAGGGATATACTGGATGATAACGGATTTCACAACACTCCCATAATGAGCTATTCAGCCAAATACGCCTCAGCATACTACGGTCCTTTCCGTGATGCAGCAGAAAGTGTCCCGCAATTCGGTGACAGGAGAACTTATCAGATGGATCCCCCAAACAGGCTGGAGGCAATAAGAGAAGCCGAACTGGATATAGCCGAAGGTGCAGACATTATAATGGTAAAACCTGCACTCTCATATCTGGATATTATCAGAGATATGAAAGAGCATTACAATATGCCTTTAGCCGCATACAATGTAAGTGGCGAATACTCCATGATTATGAATGCTATTGAAAAGGGATATTTTGAAAAAGAAAAAGTAATTCCTGAAACACTTACATCAATGAAAAGGGCAGGTGCTGATCTCATATTGACGTATTTTGCCAAAACTTATGCAGAAATGATGTAGGAAAATAACAAAATGCCGGATTTTGAAAAATTTGCAGCCTTCAGGTGGTCTGACGGTAATCTGGAAAGCATCGATGAAATTGAAAAAGTGGAAGATAACGATCTTCTGTATTTGGAAGAACAAAAAAATCTGCTGGCTGCAAACTTTAATCTGTTTTTGGAGGATAAACCCTTTTTAAATGTTTTGCTGTGGGGTGAAAGAGGAAGTGGTAAATCATCACTCGTAAAGCTGTTTGCGGACAAATATTTTAAAAAAGGTCTAAGGATAATTGAATTTTCCGATGACAGCTTAAGAGATGTCTTCAAATTATACAAAATCCTTAGAAAAGAAAATAGTTTAAAATTTATCCTCTATTTCGATGATATTTCATTCGACCGGGATGATAAGAATTACAGACAGTTTAAATCGATACTGGAAGGGGGGTTGGAAAAAACCCCCTCCAATGTGATGTATATAATGACATCCAACAAAAGACACATCATCAGCGATCACTCTTATGATATAAACGATATATATTCCCGTGATGAAACGAATGAGAGAATTTCGCTATACTCAAGATTCGGATTGGTCGTGGGCTTTTATCCCATCTCAAAAGAAATTTATCTTAATGTTGCAGAACACTATTTGAAAAAATATTCTGTAATATTAGACAAAGACTGGAAGAAAGAAGCGGAAAATTTTGCAATAGAAAAAGGCGGCAGAAGCTGCAGAATAGCAAAGCAGTTTGCCGTCTCAAAACTATTATTAAACAAAATACAAAACGAATTTAAGCAATAATAGCATCCGGGTGCTCTTTTTTGACGGCATCCTCCATCTTTTCAAAATCCCCCTTGCCTCTTGTTCTGATTACAACTTTTCTTTTCCCGCTTTCTGTAAGGGTATGCGATGAAAGGATACTTTCGATACCAAAACCGTATGATCTTATAATATCGGCAACTTCTCTTATAGTACCCGGCCTGTCTTCAATCTCACAGTACACTCTATAACCGGCTTCTTTAGATTCCACACCGGTAATACTGATTAATGCCCTGTAAACATCCCTGTCGGTAACAATACCCACAAGCAGTCCGTCATCTATAATGGGCAAGGCACTTATTTTATTGTCATACAAAAGCTTTGCAGCATCCTCAATAGGTGTGTAAGGTTCAGCTGTAATAACGTTTTTCTTCATTATCTTTGAGGCTTTAACTTTGCCTATCAGATAATGAATTTCAAAAACATCCAGTGTAGTAGAGCTTGAAGGTAGATAGTCCTTTATATTCCTGTCGGAAATTATTCCAACAAGCTTGTCTCCATCCATTACAGGCACATGCCTTATATCATTCTCCTTCATAAGTTCTATCACTTTGGGAAGGAATTCATCTTTATTAACAGTAACAGCAGGGGATGACATCCAGTCTTTTAAAAACATATTTTTCCTCCGAAATGTTTATTGAACACCCAAATAAATATCTTTAATTTCAGGGTCATCAAGCAGCTCCTTAGACTCCCCTTCTTTTACAATACGTCCTGTATCCATTATATAGGTATAATGGGAATTTTCCAATGCCAATTGCACATCCTGCTCAATAAGCATAACAGTAGCCCCCCTTTCATAAATCATACTGACAACGTCAACGAGATTGTCAACAATAAGAGGAGCCAGCCCCAGAGACATTTCATCGATAAGAAGTATTTCCGGATCGCCCATCAGCCCTCTGGCAATGGCTGCCATCTGCTGCTCACCGCCGGAAAGACTTCCGGCTTTTTGTTTTTTACGCTCAGCCAAACGGGGGAAAAGTTCGTAAATTTCATCCAAACTTTTCTGCAAATTTTTTCCCTTTCTTCTGGCGTATGCCCCCATTAAAAGATTTTCATCAACGGTTAATTCAGGAAACAAACGCCTGCCTTCCGGCACGTGAATAATACCTTTCTGAACAATATGATGAGAAGAACAGCCATCTATGCGTTCGCCTTTGAATTGTATTTCACCACTTTTCGGCTTTATTACTCCGGAAATCGTCCTCAAAAGCGTTGTTTTACCGGCGCCATTTGATCCGACAATTGCAAGAATTTTGGGTTCGTCAATGGAAAAACTCAAATCCCACAAGACCTGCACGTCTCCATAACCGGCATTTAGATTTTTAACTGATAACATTTACAAACCTCTCAAGATACCAACTGTTTATATCGTTTACCAAGGTAAGCCTTGATAACTTCTTCATCATTAAGAACATCATCAGGCTCACCTTCAGCTATCTTTACACCGTGATGCAAAACAAATATTCTGTCCGAAATAGCTTTGATTGCTCTCATAACATGCTCAATCACGATAATAGATATTCCTGTATCCCTGATTTTCTTTATGAGTTGAACAGCCGAATCGATTTCTTTGGGGTTAAGACCCGCCATAACCTCGTCAAAAAGCACGACCTTCGGTCTTGCAGCCAACGCTTTCGCAATCTCCAGCCGCTTTTTAGAGGCGATATTCAGTTGATCGGCACGCTGTTTCTTAAGATCACTCAAGCCCACAAAATCAGCAATCTCTTCCGCTTTTTCCTTCGATTCCCTGGAACTGTAAACCTTATCTTTGGAGCCGAACATTGCACCAACGGAAATATTTTCCAGTACAGACATGCCCGGAAACGGTTTCACTATCTGATAGGTTCTTATAAGTCCGAGTCTTCCTATCTGATAAGGTTTCAATCCCTTGATTGATCTGTCATTATAAATCACGTCACCGCTTGAAATTGACAACGCTCCGCTTATCATATTAACCAGCGTTGTTTTACCGGCTCCATTCGGGCCTATAAGACCCAGAATTTCACCTTCAAATAGTTTGAAGCTGACATTTTCATTAGCTCTTAAACCTTTAAAATCTTTGGTAAGCTCTTTTCCTTCAAGTACAACTTTTCTCTCAGCCATAATTCACACTCTGTTCTTTCTTATATTTTCGAGAAAATAACTCAAACCGAGTTTCTTTCTTGCTGTAATAATGTCCATAATTCCCTTTGGAGCAAAAATAACGGCAAGAATTACTATAGTGCCGAAAAATATCGTATGTATCACCAGAAAATGCTCTGAAAGGTAGTTTGCAATCAGCTCTATTGATACAGCTCCGATAACGGGACCGAACAAACTGCCAACACCACCGAAAACAGCCATAACAATCATTTTAACGGTTTTGGTAACTATAAAAACGGGTTCAGGCTTGATAAAGCCCTGCTGGTATGCATATACACTGCCAGCCATGCCGGTGAAAAGCCCGCTTAAGCCAAAGGATATACTTTTGAATATTGTAGTGTTTATGCCTATGGAATCCGCAGCATCCTCATCTTCCCTGATAGCAACAAATCCGTATCCGAGTTTCGTATTAAGTATAAAATACATAATTACCAACAGCAGCAATAAAATTCCCAAAGCATTAAAGTAAAAAAACATATATGATGCATCTATACCCATCTCAGGCATAGGCAGATACATTCCGGAATTTCCTTCGGTTAAACCAAGGTTCTGCACCAGAGCTTTCGTCGCTTCAGCCAGGCCAAGTGTTGCAATGGCAAAATAGTGTCCCTTTAATCTTAATATGGGAAAGCCTATTGCAAAACCGTAAAGACCGGCTATCAGTCCGCTTAAAATAAGTGCAGGATAAAATCCCAGACCGGCTTTTGACATTAAAACTGCCGTAGCATATGCCCCCACACCGAAAAAAACAATATTTCCGAATGATGCATAGCCTGTATAACCGCCAATAATATTCCAGCTGCTGGCAAGGATTGCAAAAATTACTATATCCGTTGCAAGCCTTATAGTAAAATTGCCTGCAGTAAAAGGTACAAAGACACCGATTATTATAATTAAAGCAAATCCGATTAACGTTCCCTTCATAATATCATTCCTTTTTACCAAGAATACCGTTTGGTTTGAATATTAAAACTAGTACCAGTATTGTAAAACTGATCAGGTTTTCAAAAGTTGAGCCGAACCAGTTTGTTCCCAGTGACTCCACTATCCCCAGAGACAACCCTCCAACCAATGGACCCATCATTGTTCCCAATCCGCCGATAATGGTGACAACAAAGGACTTTAACGTAAGATGGCCGCCCATTGTCGGACTTATTGGGAAAATTACCGCCCATAATGTTCCGGCCGCTGCCGCCACTGCAGTTCCAATGCCAAATGTAATCGAATATATTTTTCCCACATTAACGCCATTGAGTCTTGCAGCATCCAAGTCCTGTGCGGTACTCCTTATTGCCCTCCCCAGCCATGTTTTGTTCATAATTATAAAAAGAATTATTGATACAGCAATCGCCAGTAAAAAGGCAAAAAGCCTGACTGTCGGGATAACGGCACCCAATATCTCAATATTTGCTCCGCCGTATGATACCTGCACACTTTTCACATCAGCAGTCCAGAAAAGCAGGGCAAGATTGTTAATAAGAATTTCTATACCAAACGCAAGCAAAAGGGTGATAAACAGGCTGGCACCTATAACAAAATTGATAATAAATTTCTGGATAAAAAAACCGAGAAAAAATATTAAAACCATTGAAAGCAGTATACTTACAAAAGGATCTATTCCGTAAAGTGTAAAAAACCAGTAGGTGGTATAGGCACCCAGCATAATAAAAGAGCCATGCGCAATGTTAATTATATTCATGACCCCCCAAATCAGCGACATTCCCATAGCCATCAGAGCATACAGTCCACCCTTGAGAATACCGTTTATGAGTATCTGAGTAAGCATATTTCTCTCCGATTAAAAAATAAAATAAGATACCCCGATTACAAGTCGGGGTATCCAGGATAAATGTTTATCTTTCATCCCAGCCGGGCATCGGATAAACAGCATCATACCCGCTTGCCGGATACACCTGCCTAACCTTGCCGTCCAGAATCTGTAAAACAACGCTTGAGCCTATAATCTGGCCGTTGTCCATAAAATCAACCGGTCCGTATATCGTTTTCAGGCCGGAAGTCTTGGCGATTGCATCCCTTACCTTTTGAGGATCTAAAGAACCAGCCCTCTCAATAGCATCTTTATAAACCCCGATAGCGGCAATACCCGCTGCATTGTGGTAGTCGGGGTCATATCCGAATTTGTCCGTAAACTTCTTCACAAATGTCTGAGTATTTTCAAACAAATAACCTTCGAAATTCATTTCAGTTGACCAGGAAGCAACACCGTATATATAGTTTGCATCCTTGCCCAGAGCTTTTCTGAAATCAGCTTCAGACGGTCCAACTGTCAAACCAAGAAGGTTGGGTGAAAAATCCAGCTCTTTTGACTGCTGCACAAAATTGAGCGCTTCTTCAGTGTGACCTGCAACAAGTGTGGCTTCAGCACCGGCTTCTTTAGCTTTGGTAATAGCCGAAGTAAAATCGGAAGCCCCTTGGGAATATTTCTCATATAATACCAAATCAAAACCCATTTCTTCAGCAGCAGCCTTTGCACCTTCTCCAACACTCACATCAAACTTGTCATCAGCATAAAGAATAGCAACTTTTTCAGGTTTTGGCTTTTGTTTGGTCAAAAATTCCAGGGTTGACCTGAAATAGTCTCCCGCTCTTGGAAGCATCCCAAAAATATATTCATTGCCTTTGTTAAAAATTTTACTGGATGCACCGCCGGCCTCAATCATAGGGATACGGTACCTTCTGGCAACAATGCTGTTTGGAATAGTAATACCGCTACTGTAGGGACCTAACAAGAAGTTAACCTTATCTACGGTTATCAGCTTTTCAACCAATCTTGCACTTTCCGTAGGCTTACTTTTATCATCGTAAAATACCAATTCAAACTTGTAATTCTTGCCGTTCACATTAACTCCACCCATTTCATTGACTTTGTTTACGGCAAATTTGTAAGAATCCACGTAAAGTTTACCTGTTCTGCTCTTTGCACCTGTAAAAGAAATTGAACTTCCCAATTTGATAACATTCTCCGCATAAGCGGTAAAGCTGAATGCAAAAACAAGCAAAAAACTTGCTAGCATCAAAAATAACTTTCTGTAAAACATACATACCTCCCTGTACATATTTCATATAATATTATAAGGAAATTCAAAATATTTCAATAGAAAAATGTTTGATATATCTCATAGTTTCTATCTATATAGCATTCAAAGTCAGATAACATAAGCTTAAAAAGCTTAATCTGCAATATTTACAACAACAAAATTACGAAGCATATTATTAAAAGGTGTTATTTTGTGGACATACAAAAGATAAGAGAACGGACATCACGATCAATGTTTATAATTTGTTAAAAAATGGGAAAGAACAATAAGAAAATCACTGGCCTACTGTACTTTTGTGAGCGTCATCTTCGATAATCTGATTAATCCAAACCTTAATAATCACATGAATAAGTGTGGCTAAGGGGATAGCAAAAAAGAGTCCCCATACACCCCATATACCGCCGAAAACAAGAATAGCAACTATAATGGCAATTGGGTGAATATGCACAACTCCTGCAAGAAGAAGAGGAGCAAGAAGATTACCGTCAATCAATTGAATAATTGAGTATGCTATTATTATATACAAAAATTGAGATGTAATCCCCCACTGAAACAACGCAATTATGATAATGGGGACATATAAAACAGCTGCCCCAATATACGGAATAATGCAGGAAAGACCAACAAACACAGATAAAAGCATTGCAAAATCAAGATGCATAGCTGAAAAAACGACATAAGTACCAAACCATAACAAAACCACTTCAATCATTTTACCGCGCACATATCTTGATATCTGAACATTAACATCTTTCCACACCTGGGCTGCCAATCCGGAATTATGCGGAAGGTAACTTGTAAACCATCCGATAATTTTATTTTTATCTTTGAGGAAAAAGAATACAAGGATCGGGACCAGAATCATATAAACAATAATTCCTACAAAACTTCTGAAAGAAGAAAGCGAATAAGAAAGCAGCTTCCGTCCGTATTCACTTGCCAACTGAACAAGATAGTCACTTAACTGAGCTATTTGGCCTTCGGATATAATATCAGGATACTTCTGCAGCAATTTTGTAACTTCGCTCTGAACTGAACGTATCATAGCAGGCAACTGCTGTATCAACTGCATCACTTCCCTGGTAAGATTGGGGAGAAGAATCAGAATTATTAATAAAAAACACGTCATGAAAAATATAAAGACAAAGATAACGGCCATAAGTCGTGGAACTTTCATTCTTTCAAAAAAAACAACAAAACTTTCAAGCAGATATGCAATAACTACAGCTGCTATTACAGGGGCAAGGTATTCCCCCAGAAAAACAACAAATAATAAGCCAAGCAGGAGTATTACAATCAAAACGATTATCTGAGGATCGGAAAAGTATTTTTTATACCACTGCCTGAACATATCTCTCATATTCACTCCTTTGTGAATTTTACTCTAAATATCAGAACAATACAAGAAAAGAAGTTGTCAAATATTTCAGATAGATAGTGAAATGGTGAGATAGGGAATTGGTGCTAAGTGTTAAGTGCTAAGTCACGCTGAACGTTGAACTTATTACATCACGCATTACTCATTACGCATCACGGTATTAAGTCACCTTAAACCCTGGCATAACCCCAAAAATTATATAAAAGTATTGTTTTACATATACTTAGCTAACATGACACTGATTTCAATGTAATTTGCACAAATAAAGCAGCCGATGTCGAATGTGTTCCACTAGCATCGGTCAAAGACCGATAAATTTGTGTATACAACATATATACCAGCCTTTCGGCTGGTGCTAGAGAAACGTACTGCCGGTTAGCGGTCACACCCTGTGTTGGAATGTAAAGTGGATAAATATTTGCAAATAAAAACAATTATGAGAGGAGGGGGATGTGTTCCACATATTTACCAGCCTTACGGCTGGTGCCAGTAGACGGTTAGCGGCAGTAGTTTCGAGTTTCGGTTGCGAAATGCGTGCAAATTACATTGAAAAATATTTGCACTGCGAAAAATGGGGTGACGTCAGACCTTAAACCTTGTTTACATATCATACAGCTTATGTTAAAAATAAAACATGAGTTGATATAAAAAGGAGGATAATATGAAAGCTGTATTACTCGATGATTTCGGGGGTCCTGATGTATTATACGTTGGCGAGGCTGAAAAACCGGCGCCAAAAGATAATCAGGTCATGATAAAAGTCAAAGCCACGTCAATAAACGGACCGGATGTTGCACAAAGAGAGGGAAAGTACCCTCCTCCTCCGGGAGAATCTGAATTGCTCGGTGTCGAAGTAGCCGGTGTTATTGAAGAACTGGGAAATAACGTAAAAGGCTGGAATGTGGGGGACAAAGTGATGACCCTTGTTGGAGGCGGCGGCTATGCAGAATATGCCGTGGCGTATGCAAGCCACCTGATAAAAATACCGGAAAATTTAAGCTTCGAAGAAGCCGCCTGCATTTGCGAATCCTACATAACAGCATACTCCAATGTATTCATGTTCGGTAAACTGCAGGATAATCAATATGCTATCCTCCACGGCGGCGGAGGAGGCGTTAATACTGCCGCTATTCAAATATGTAAAGCTTTGGTACCGAATACAAAACTTATTGTTACCTCGCCGCCTGAAAAAATGGAAAAAATCAAAGAATTGGGCGTTGAGCTGGTAATTAATTACAAAGAAACTCCCGATTTTTCCAAGATGGTCAAGGAATACACCAATAAACGCGGTGTGGATGTAATTCTGGACTGTATAGGAGCAGCATATTTGGAACCTAACATCAAATCACTCACATACACCGGACGTCTTGTAGTTATAGGGGTACTCAGCGGAATTAAAGCCGAGCTGAATCTGGCACTTCTTATGGTTAAAAGACAGCAGATTATAGGTTCTGTATTAAGGTCAAGACCCATTGAAGAAAAGGCCGAAATTGTAAAAAGTTTCACAGATAGCGTAATACCAAAAGTTGCCGACGGTTCAATTAAGCCTAAAATTCATAAAGTGTTTTCAGTTGACGAAGTAGCCCAGGCACATAAAACTATGGCTGAGGATACACACTTCGGCAAAATTGTAATGAAAATATCCGATTAGCATAAAGAAGGGTGCTGCCCAGCACCCTTCTTTATAAAGGGATACGGATATCGGTTTTATGAAGCGTTATAATATTACTTTCACTGTCAGGAAAAAATAATTCACCGTCCATCTGACAATATTCGGCACCGGAAACTTTCAGTTTGTCTGTAAACAGCTGTTTACCTGAAAAAGTACCACCCATGAAAACAGGGCCAAATGACTTCAACACCGAAAAACGAGAGGATGAGTCGATAAAGTTTACACCGAAATAACCGTAATGAAAGTCTTTAAACAGTGAAAATCCACCCGCATAACATTTGCCGAGAGAAACAATAATGTGGTATGCAGTGTATGTTTTCGAATTGCAATAAAAAGTTAATTTTTTAAAATTAGCCTTTTTCAACACTAAAAGACCCGCTGCTATATAAGCAAATTTCCCCGTTTTCTTTTTAAGATTCAAATTAATATTACGAACCGTTGCGGCATCAAATCCGAATCCCAGCATCTGCAGAAAATATCTTCCACCCATCTTTCCGAGAATAAGCTTTTTATCTGAAGATAAATCTATTGAACATACTGCATGTAAGGGGTCGTTGGAAAGTCCAAGCTCTCTGCAGAACACATTGGCTGTGCCGAATGGAAGGGGTAGCAAAAAGCATTCATGATCATACAACCCGTTTACAATCTCATTCAGCAAACCGTCCCCGCCGGCGGCAATAATTAAGTCTGCATCGGTTTCAGATGCAATAACCTCTGCATGCCCGGCATACTTCGTATATTTTATTTCAATATTGCCGAATTTTTCTTTTACTTTATTTATTAATCTGTTTAACAAATGCTCCCGGAAAGAACCGCTCTTCGGGTTGGCAATTATCAGCACTTTATTGACAACGTCCATATCAATTATCCTAAATAATATTTATGATTATTCCAATGCAAATAATACTTTAATACTTTTGAATCAATTAAGAAGCTTGCCGGTAACTATCTTTCAACGTTCAGTGTTGGAACAACCTTAACAACATCAACCATCTCAAATACTTCCCATCACGCCTCACGCATAACGAGTCACCGAGTTTATCACCGCACTCTTTTAATTTTTACCATTTTTGATCTTCAACCAATACAGGGGATTTACAAATTTAGGCAGTAGCATCGGAACATTTTCCGCATATTTTTTATACTGTTCACCAAAAATTATTTTCAATTTTCTTTCTTCATTGATACTTCCTAAAATAAAATAAAGGGAAAAAACAACATTAAGTACCAAATCCTTCACAAAAAGAGGTCTTGACCATAATAGAACAATACCGGTGAAGTAATAGGGATGCCTTACATATCTCAAAGCGCCGTGACTTGTGAGCTTTCTGTGCACTTCAATATGCTCAACCCCTGAACCCAAGTGTTTTTTTATCTGTTTTATACCAAAAAATGACATATTGTCATAAGATTTGGCAGAATATAAACCAAAAAGCAAAGCAGAAATAAAAACCACCAGAAGTATCTCTTTTACCGGTGAGGCTGGGGTGAATAAAGGCGTATCGGGTAGTTTAAAATAAAAAAAGACCATGGGAAACAGTAAAATCACCGACTGGAAAACGTAAAATGCTCTGTACCACCATTTATCGTAAATATCCTTCAATATGAAGGGATCCGCCAGAAGGCTGTGAATTAGGCAGTAAAACACTATATACGTGGCAAATATCAGATAATTTTCCATATCAGGTTAAACAAACAGCCTTTCATCCGCTTGAATAAACGGAGCTATCTTTGCAGCAACAGGGGTTACATCAAGACTGTACTCATTTACAAAGAGTTCAATATGTTTCTTTATCACATCATTATCCAACTGCTGGGCATAGCGGTAAACAAAAGGTTTAACAATTTCAAAATTATTTCTGGAAAATTTAATCGATGACTTTATGATATTATTTAACAACTCCGCTTCTTTCTTTAACTTATCAGTCAAAAGTATCGCACCGAGCGGAATTGGTGCACTCTGCTTCTTTTCCCACAATTCTCCCAAATCAGCCAATAAGTTTAATCCATGGTTACTATAAACGAAACGCCCCTCATGAATTAAAATTCCTGCATCAGCTTTACCCTCTTCAACAGCCGGAATAATCTTATCAAATCTCATCGGAATAAAATCAAAATCCTCCCCGAAAAAATACTTAAATATCATAAAAGCGGTGGTATTTTCTCCGGGAATGGCTATCTTGCCACCCTTAAGTTCATCAACAGTAAAAATGCCTGATGAAACGACAACCGGACCACAGTTGTATCCAAGTGCCCCGCCTGATTTTAATATGTTGTATTTATTCTTAACTTTTGGGACAACGCCGTATGAAACCTTTACAACATCCAGAATCCCTCTGGCCGCAAACCCGTTAAGCTTTTCAACATCGTCCAGAACCACCCTGAAAGTAAAAGGAGACGTATCCACAAAATTATGAATAATGGGCATAAAGATAAAAGTGTCATTTGGACATGTGGAAATCCCCAGTCTAAGTTCCATAAACAGCCTCCTGTAAAACCCAAGCCGAAAGCGGGATTTTTACTGCGTCGGAAACGGAACTTTCCCCAGCAGATATTTCAAATCGTTGTCTGTAAAACTTATCCCCCCGCCGACAAAAAAGGAGCTGGTCTCTTCATTTAGGAAATCATCGTAACCGGCATCAACAAAAAAGTTCTTTCCCAGTCTGTAGCGCAGCTTTGTTTTCAAATGAGGATCTCTTACCGAATCACTGTTAAAATCATATGCATCCAAATACAGTGTAAAATTATCATCAAAAAACGAATAATCGGCTCCTATACCGAACTCGGATTCCATAAGACCGAGTCTGAGAAAAAGGTTCTCATAAAACATCTGATGGGCATATTGTGCTATAAATGTCAGTGAGTTCTCTTCTCTGGTAACTTCTGTTTCCGTGTAATCATGACCCACATTATTAGGCGGGTTGTCAAAGGTATGGGAAGTAACGGTGGTTGTGGTGGTGCCCTGCTCACTTGAGGCAAGTCCGAGAAGATAGTATTTTTCTTCGCTCGGATCTATTCTCAGTTTAAAATATCCCTTTGTCTCTCCGGTATCAACCATCTTTTCCCCGGCAAACTCGAGATTGAGCTGAAATTTATCATATTGTGTCACCATATTTTTCAATCCTCTGATTGTTTCTTTTACATCTTCAGCTGTTTCATTATCATTTACCAGGGCACCAAGTGTACCGGTTCCTTCGTTTATCTTGCTTGTGATTTCATTTACATTGTCCACTGTTTTCTCAAGCCTTGAAGTAACATAACGTATACTGTTAATAGTCTCTTTTAAATCCTGTTTTGAGCTGCTCATAACTTCATCCACATCACCTGTGATATTATTGACACGATCGGCTATGCGATTAACTTTTTCAGCAATAACAGGTGTCTGTGTTCTCAACTCAGCTGAAAAGACCTCAAGGTTCTTTATAAGATTGTTAATACTCTTTTCATTTGATACAGCCATTTTCTCCATCGTATTTGCCAGTATCTCAACACTTTTGACGATATTGTTTACCCTTTGCTGATTACTCTGTATCATTTCCCTCATCATTTCTGTGGTGGCTCTGACATTCTCCAGAGTAGCTTTCATGCTGTTTTTACCCTCTGTTGTTGCAATAACTTCCTTTAGAGCCGAAGTTATTGCTTTTACGTCACCGGCAATATCTCCCAGTTGTGATGTCAGTTCATCAATATCTGTGCCGGATTTATAGCCCTTTAAAACTTCTCCATCCGCCAGATAGCCTTTTGTCGGTTCTTTAGTTGTCTGAAGTTCAATATATTTTTCTCCCAAAAAGCCGGTTGATCTGACTGCCAGCTGCACATTATCAGGGATTTTGTATTTAGATTCTATACGCAGCTTAACATTAACTTTTCCGTTACTAAGGATGATATCTTCCACCTTTCCGACAGTTACCCCTCGGAATTTCACAGAAGCATCTTTTGTGACA
Source organism: Flexistipes sp. (assembly GCF_036172515.1). NCBI lineage: Bacteria > Pseudomonadati > Deferribacterota > Deferribacteres > Deferribacterales > Flexistipitaceae > Flexistipes > Flexistipes sp. The sequence continues at coordinate 22,970 of NZ_JAXKVW010000007.1, read as the reverse complement.
CCGGAAGCAGTGGGGATTTGATAAGTTACGATATAACCCGATGATTTGTAAAAAGAAAATTCGCTCACTTTGGTAGTCATATATCCCAGCATAACAAAAACAGCGATTACAAAAACCCCCACCTTTGCTTCCAGACCAAACTTCATACAACCCCTCCCGAAGTTAATTCACCTTTATAGGACCTTCCATGGACCCTGACAAAAACTGTTTGACATAAGGATCGTCAGTTGTCCTGAAATTATCTATAGTGTCGTTAATTATCGTTTTACCATTATAAATCATCGAAACATAATCGCCAATCTTATTGGTGCTGTCAATATCGTGGGAAATAACCACAGAGGTCACGTCCAATTCCTTCTGGGTCTCGTAAATAAGATTGTCCACCATATCTCTCATAATAGGATCAAGGCCGGTAGTTGGCTCATCATATAAAATAATCTGGGGTTCCAGAGCTATAGCTCTTGCAAGCCCGACACGTTTACGCATACCTCCTGAAAGCTCAGATGGCATTTTATTTTCTACATTAACAAGTCCCACAAGCCGCAGCTTTTCCATGACAATATTTTTTATCTCATCCTCTTTAAATTTGGTATGCTCTCTAAGAGGAAAAGCTACATTTTCATAAACGCTCATGGAGTCAAAAAGAGCGGCACTCTGAAAAAGCATGCCAAATTTCTTTCTCACCTTCAGAAGCTGTTTTTTGTCTATTTCAACCAGATTCTCACCGTCCACAAAAATGTTACCCTTATCAGGCATAATAAGCCCCATCATTTGTTTTAACAGAACACTTTTCCCCGTTCCGGATGGCCCCAGAATCACGGAAATCTTATTTCTTGGGATAAGAAGGTTTATCCCTTCATGCACCTTCTGGGAACCGAAACTCTTATATATGCCGGACATTTCTATTACAATATCGCTGTCTTTTATACCCATCAATACTCCCGATTAAAACATAAAAGCGGTCAGAATATAGTCAAAAACAAGAATTAAAACGCATGAAAGTACAACCGACTCTGTCGTAGCCCGCCCTACTCCCTGAGCTCCTCCATGAGTATAGAAACCTTTGTAGCATCCCACAAGGGTTAGGAGCAGTCCGAAAACCACCGCCTTGATTATACCGTTGTACAAGTCTTCAGCCCCAACATATTTATACATATTTTCCAGGTATAGTGTTTTGTTAATCCCAAGAATATTAACACCTACAAAATAGCCGCCGATTGTACCGCAAAATACTGCTATGATATTCAAAAGAGGCATAACAATCAAGCCTGCAAGAATCCTCGGAACGATAAGATACTGAACGGGCTCCACTGCAAGTGAATTCAGAGCATCAATCTGCTCACTCACGCGCATAGTTCCTATTTCAGCAGTAATTGCAGAACCGGCTCTTGCCGCAACCATAATAGCACTCAAAACCGGTCCCAGCTCCCTTGCCATTCCCAAACCGACTATTGTACCAACCATATATTCTGCACCAAATTTATGAAATCCTATGTAGCTTTGAAATGCAAAAACCATCCCGGTAAAAGTTCCCGTAAGAACAATAACTGAAAGGGAATTCACACCGATAAATTCAACCTGTTTCAAAAGCTGTCTAAAGCGGAAAGGGGGAATAAACATCCATTTGAATGCATCTATAAGTAACAAAACCATTCTTCCTGCACCGTAGGATAAACTCAAAAAAGGCTTGCCGATAAAACCGAAAAAACTGTTCATTTAACCACCGACTTTTAATCAATTAATCTGAATTATAAACTCTCGGAATCCTTTCCGAAATAGCACAGAGCATTTCATAAGAAATGCTGCCGGCCCACTCAGCCCACATTTCTGCCGTGACATGCTCTCCCATAAGTTCAACTTCAGTAGAATAACTGCTTTCAGGCAATTCCGTGATATCCACCATCATTATATCCATGCAGATATTACCAATGACAGGACAACGGTAGCCGTCAATATATACGTGCCCTCTATTGGAAAAACATCTGAAATAGCCGTCCGCATAACCTACGGGAATAACGCCGATTGTCATATCTTGCGGTGCATAGAAGGTTCTGTTATAACTAACTGATTCTCCCTTTTTTATACGCTTGATTTGGGCTATCTTCGAATAAATTCTCATAACAGGTCTCAGGTCCACTTCATAGTCTGCATATACATAACCGTAAGTCATTATACCTGGTCTGGTATATGTGTATTTGTTACGGAAATTTACCACAGCTGACGAATTAAAAACACTTGTGGGATAATCAAGACGGTTTTTGTGCATAAAGTCGTCAAACCTTTTCATCTGCAGATTGGTATACTCAAAATCCGTATCGGAACTGGACAGGTGTGTCATAAACATACTTATCTCAAAACGGTCATATTTATCCATAAAGGCATGAATATCAAAACTATTTGTATCAAATCCCAGTCTGTTCATGCCTGTTTCCAATTTTATAACAACATTTGCCTTTGCACCTTTTTCCTGAAGGAATTTGTGATACATCTCGGCAATATAATAATCGAATACCGTTAATATAATATTATTTGCATAAACTTCCGGATAAAAGTTTTTATCGATATAACCCATTACGGTAATATTGACATCATTGCCCAAAACTTCCCTGAGTTTCACTGCTTCACTTATAGTCGCCACACCGAAATTTTTTATGCCGTTTTTCCTCATTATATACTCAGCCAGCCTGTCAGCTCCATGCCCGTAACCGTTGGCCTTGACTATGGCCATTACCTCACCCTGACCGGAGAGATGTTGTGCTAAACTGATATTATGAGAATAGCTCGGCAGATCAATAACGGCATAAGTGGGTCTCAATGTTTTAATTCTGGTCAGCATCTGATATCCCGGCTGTATATAATAAGTAGGACTTGATAAAAGCATCAATATCTCCGTCCATCACTGCATCAACATTACCTGTTTCGTGTCTTGTCCTTAGGTCTTTCACCATTTTATATGGATGCATAACATAAGAGCGAATCTGATTACCCCAACCCATCTCTGTTTTGGAGTCCTCCAGTTCCTGCCGCTCCTCATTTTTCTTTTCAAGCTCACGCTCAAATAACCTTGCTTTGAGAATCTTCATGGCATGGGCTTTATTTTTGTGCTGGCTCCTTTCATTCTGGCAGCTTACCACTATCCCTGTCGGCTCGTGCGTAATTCTCACAGCTGAATCAGTGGTATTAACATGCTGACCGCCCGCACCGCTGGCTCTGTATGTGTCAATTCTCAAATCGGATTCATTTAAATCTACTTCAATATCATCATCAATTTCCGGAAGCACAAAAACGGAAGCAAATGAAGTGTGCCTTTTATTATTCGAATCAAAAGGAGATTGCCTCACAAGTCTGTGGATTCCGTTTTCACCTTTAAGATAACCGTAACTGTAATCACCTATTACATTAAACGTAACAGACTTTATACCCGCTTCATCGCCGGGAAGATAATCCAGAAGCTCCTGCTTGTAATTTTTTCTCTCTATCCACCTGCTGTACATCCTGTACAACATTGCAGCCCAGTCATTTGCTTCTGTACCCCCGGCTCCGGAATGTATTGTAACAATTGCATTGTTGGAATCGTTTTCATCGTTTAAAATCAAAGTCAGCTCAAACTCATCAACAAGATTTTCCAGATTATGAACACTCGTTTCAATATCCTGTTTCACCTCTTCTGACCCTTCTTCAAAAAGCTCCAGGTAAACATCTATATTTTCCAGTGTTTCCAAAAGTTCATCATAACGGTTTAAAAACTTTTTAAGTTTGGACTGTTCTTTCAGCAGATATTTTGACTCCCTTTTTGACCAGAAATCAGGCTCTTCAACTGACCTTCTTTCAATTTCTTTTATTCTCTTCTTCTTATCCTCGGCTTTGACGGCTTCCGAAAACGATTCGATACGCTTTTTAAGTTCATCAACTTTACTATGTACTTCATCTATAAACATATTTTTTTGCATACCCCCGATTGCTCTTTGAAAATAATATATTATCTTTATTTGGAAGTTTCGTCAAATTTTCTCATCATGGCAATTTCATCACAGTCCGGAAACATCGGGCACTTAAGACAATCAGACCAAATTTTTTTAGGCAGCAGATCTTTGCTTATCTCATCAAACCCGAGTTTTTTGAAAAATTCCGGCTTATAAGTAAGAGCAAAAATATTTGTAATACCGAATTCAAGAGCCCTATTTAAGCAGTATTCCACCAGCGCTTTACCTACACCTTTTTTATGCGAAGAACTGTCAACAGCCAAAGATCTGATTTCAGCCAGATCCTCCCACGCAGGATGTAATGCGCAACAACCGATTATTCGCTCATGTTCTTCCCATACAGCAAACTCAAATATCTTTTCATAAATCTCGTTAAGGCTAAGCTGGAGCATTTCACCCTGCTTGGCATAAGAATTCACCAATTTCTGGATGGCTTTGGCATCGCCCATATTTGCGAGTCTAATCATTTTAATCTTTGGATAACCTTTGTGTAAAATTCCACCGCTTTATCTCTGGCAGGCAAGAGATTATATCCTTTGCGTGCTGTAATTGTAAGTCTGGAAGAGTTTTTGGTAAGTGATTCTACATCGAGAGTGTATTTTATTTCATTAATCTCCGCTTTTACTTTACCTTCTGAAATACTGGCAAACATAACGCTGCCGTTTCTGCTGTTAACCTCATTAATGAATGCATCAACCACTTCGGAAACCTTTGCATCCACATTATCCGAAACCGAATCGGTAGCCAAACTATAAGTCACCCCTGCACCGGCTGCACCGGCTACAACAATTGGAGCAACACAACCGCTGATATAAACACTGCAAGAAATTACAAGAATCAGTAGGTATTTTCTCATATAATCCTCCGTTATACTTTTAAACAACCTAATTTTGTATTATTTTAATATATTATTATTAATAGAAAAAAACTACTCAAAATTTTCAGAAAATATAATGAAATAATAATAAATCTTCAACCAATTTATTTTTGGCACCCTCCCATTTTTTTACAGAATCATACCAAGTGAACGTTTATTTAATTGGCGGCCTCCCAATTTTTTTGTATTTATATGCGCAACTCGTGATACGTAATGCAAATAAATTCTACATTCAAGTTCAGCGTGACTTAGCACTTAACACTTAGCACTAATTCCCTATCTCACTATCTCACCACCCCACCACCTCACTACATATTAGCTCTTAATATCAACATCCCTACTATAATAACAATTGACCCGGCCAGCCTTTTATATGAAAATTTCTCTTTAAGAAATAAGACTCCGAGAAGTACGCCAAACAGAGCATTCACCTGTCTCAGCGCCGTTGCATACGAAACCTGAACAAAAATAAGTCCCAGCCTGTAAACAAAAAATGACATAAAAAGAATGATACTCCCGGCAAGCAGATATCTGATATTAGCTTTAAAATGTTCCAGATGATTGGTAAAACGCCTTGCAGAATACATATACATAAAAAATGTCATAAAAAAAGTTAAAGAATAAACGTACAGTATAAAATTACCTACATCCACCCCAACCTTATCCACAATTGCTCCCACAGAATAAAAAAACGCCGATATAAAAGCAAAAACTATTCCTTTATCAAGTTTTATATCTGATGTTTTTGAGCTGTTAATAATCAATACACCCACCAGTGTTATTACGATTCCCAATAAGCCTAATAGAGTAATCTTTTCGTGGAGAAATATAGCAGCCCATAATACAACCCATATCGGCGAGGAGGTTGTAACGGGGTAAACCATGGAAGCATCTGCGTACCTGTAGCTTGTTGATAAAAAAAGATGATATCCTGTAAAAAAGAGTGCTGCACAAAAAGCAAGAACCACAGCCCGTAAATCAAAAAACATGTATTCTCTGAAAAAAACGATATAAGCAAACGTCATTATACAGAAGTTCAAAAAATGCATTTGGTAGTTAAAAAGATACTTGTTATTTGATTTCTTTAGTATGACATTCCAGAGAGAATGCATAAGTGCACTAAAGATTATTAAAAGAAAACCGGTCATAGATAAACTTGATACATATATTCCCCGTGTAAATCAAGTTTAATTATCAAATAATTTTTTAGTGAACAAAAAGGAAGATTTTTCTCTAACCAACAGAATATAAATATTGCAATCAATTTAAATCATAATCATAACAGAGACTTAAAAGAACACAAAATTTCCGGGCTGAATCAACGGTAAATATTTTGTATATTGTATACAACAAATTTATTGACATTTCCTATAAATGCTGATAAAAATAAACAGTGGTTTATATTCGGGCAACAATAATAAAAGGAGGTATATATGTCAACATTGAAAGATGTACTCGCCAAAAAAATTGACGAGCACAGACCCAGAACAGTAAAGCTGCTGAAAGAGCACGGTGATGTTAAAATCAGCGACGTTACAATTTCTCAGGCTATAGGCGGGATGAGAGGCGTTAAGTCTCTTGTAACTGATATTTCATATCTTGATCCTTATGAAGGTATCAGATTCAGGGGTTACACTATCCCTGAAGTTATGGAAAAGCTCCCAAAGCCTGAAGGAAAAGACTATCCCTATGTGGAAGGTTTCTTTTATCTTCTTTTAACCGGGGATATCCCTACTAAAGAGCAGGCTGAAGAAGTAGTCGAAGAATTTAAAAAAAGATCACAGATCCCTCAATACGTGATAGACATTCTCAGAGCTATGCCCAGAGATTCACACCCTATGACAATGTTTTCCTCTGCCATTCTTGCAATGCAGAGAGAATCGGTATTTGCCAAAAATTACAAAGAAGGTAAATTCAACAAATTTACATGCTGGGAAGATATGTATGAAGATGCAATGAACCTGATGGCAAAACTTCCTCATATCGGTGCTTACATCTACAGGATGAAATACAAAGGTGACACACCTATCGAGCCTGATTTCAGCCTGGATATGGGTAGTAATTTCGCTCACATGATGGGAATGGAGCCTCCTTACGATGAAGTCGCCAGGATGTACTTCATTCTTCACTCAGATCATGAAAGTGGAAACGTATCTGCCCATACAACACATCTTGTAGCATCTGCACTTTCCGATGCTTACTATTCACTTTCTGCAGGTATCGACGGACTTGCCGGACCGTTGCACGGACTGGCAAACCAGGAAGTTCTCGGCTGGATACAGGATTTTATGGATGAATTGGGCGGTGAAGTTCCTACAAAAGAGCAACTTCAGAAGGCTGTTTGGGATACACTGAACAGCGGTCAGGTAATTCCCGGGTATGGTCATGCTGTGCTTCGTAAGACTGACCCGAGATATGCATCCCAGAGAGAGTACTGCCAGAAGCATCTGCCTGATTATCCGCTTTTTAAACTGGTTAGTATGCTTTATGAAGTGGTTCCGGATATTCTTAGAGAGCAGGGCAAAGCCAAAAACCCATGGCCGAATGTTGATGCTCATTCCGGTGTTATTCAGTGGTACTACGGTTTGGTTGAATACGATTTTTATACAGTTCTTTTCGGTATCGGAAGAGCTTTAGGTGTTCTTGCAAACATCACCTGGGACAGAGCACTCGGATATCCGATTGAAAGACCTAAATCGGTTACAACCGATATGTTGGAAGAGTCTGCAGGCATTAAGTAAATCAAAGAAAACCTTTAACATAAAAGGAGCCCGAAACGGGCTCCTTTTTTTATAACAAATATATTAAAAACAACGTGCCATATCTTCTGCTTTTCCTTTAAAACTCTATCATGATAAAAATTTTCTTATAACAACTTTATTGCCCTTTTTATTATACTCAACAGAATCAAAATAAATTTTGGTAAGCATAATACCTCTGCCATGAAGTTTCAGCAAATCATCGTCTTTAGCCTGAAATTCGGCATTTTCCACATCAAAACCTCTGCCTTCATCCTCAATAGTAAATTCAACAGTCTTTTTATCCATATAAATCTCCAGTCTAACCTTGCAATCATAGCCCTTTGAATTTTCAACTCTGCTTTTAAGAAAATCTTCGTAGGTTCCGTCTTCCATATGTCTAAATTTTTCTTCTGCACTGATTCCGAGATTCCCGTGCTCAACTGCGTTTGCAAGCATTTCAGATAGTCCTATGCGTATCTTCTGGATTTCTGAGATACCGGCAAAAAAAATCAATTCTCTTGTTATAAAGAAAATTATTTTATCGAGTTGGTAAATATCATTGCCTATTAAATAACTTTTTCTTATGAATTCAGGCCATGATATTCTGGAATATAAATCATCTGTAACCCTATGCATAAGCTGATCCAGCAGTGACTTAAACTGTATCTTATCAAATGGAATTTTCAGATTGAAAACATTTTGAAGTTTTCCTGAATGTGATGCAAAAGCTACCGGAAGATCAGAATCCGAAGTTCTTTCAGCTGCGAGGCTGTCATCGGTAACAAAAAGCATATAATCCGATAATTCCTCAAGAGAGGAATTCGTGTTCTGAACTGCAAAACCTTCCTCTTCAGCTGCGGCGGATAAAGAGTGGTAAAAGTTGATATTTTGCATAAAACATGCTATTTTTTTCATAAGTTTATTATATCATAAAATACTTTAAATTGAACAAAAATCAGGAGGTTTGCTCATATGGTGGATTCAAATATTTTCAGACAATATGATATCCGCGGGGTAGTTCCGGATACATTTAATAAGGATGTTGCTCAACAGATTGCAAATGCTTTTGCGTTTCAGGTTAAGAGTGAAACGGGCAACAGAGTCCCGGCAATTGCAGTGGGTAGAGATGTAAGACTCTCATCCAAGGATATCTTAAACGGAGTGGCCGATGGAATAAAAGATGCCGGCTGCGATGTAGTGGAGCTGGGAGTATGTCCGACACCTGCAACTTACTTCAGTTCTTTTTTTATGGAAGTAGACGCTTTTATAATGATTACCGGCAGTCACAATCCCCCGGAATATAACGGAATGAAACTGGGAATAGGACATTCAACATACCATTCAGAAAAAATAACATCCATTTACGAAGATATAACCCGATACGGTTACATTAATGCCGACATGAGAGGGCAGCACAGAGTGGATACCATAAACAAATATTATATAGACTGGAATATAGAGCACTTTTCTCCCCTTAAAGATAAAATTGCTTCACTAAACCGGAACATCAATGTTGTAATCGATGCCGGTAACGGCGTGGCATCACATGTAGCTCCTGAAATATTCGAAGCTCTTGGCGTCAAAGTAACTGAGCTCTACTGTGAGCCTGACGGAAATTTTCCCAACCACCACCCTGATCCCACAGTGGAAGATAATCTGAAAGATTTAAAAGATAAAATAAAAGAGAACGGGGCTGATTTTGGCGTAGCCTATGACGGAGATGCAGACAGAATAGGAATTATCGATGAAAAACAGGATGTCATATGGGGTGATCTTCTCCTGCTCATCTATGCAAAAGAACTGAAAAAGAAATATGAAAAACCTAAAATCATTGCGGATGTCAAAGCATCGAAGGTTCTGTTCGACTCTCTTGAAAAGATTGGTGCAGAAGGTATTATGTGGAAGACAGGCCATTCTCTGATTAAAAACAAGCTGCAGGAGACAGGTGCCGAATTGGCCGGGGAAATGAGCGGACACATATTTTTTAAAGATGACTATTACGGTTATGACGATGCCATTTACGCATCACTGCGGTTTCTGCAGGCTTATGTCAACAATCTTTGCGAGGAAAATATCGCGAAAGTTTCTGATATGCTCGGGGATATTCCAAAAGTCTATAATACCCCTGAAATCAGATTCGACTGTCCTGATGATAAAAAGTTTAAAATTGTCAACAAATTAGCAGATAGATTTAAAAACTATCTAAAAGAAGGTAACCTGGGAATAAAAGAAATTATCGATATTGACGGTATAAGGGTGGTTTTTGAAAACGGCTGGGGGCTTTTAAGGGCAAGTAATACGCAGCCGGTGCTTGTTATGAGATTTGAAGCCACGGATAAAGCCGAAATGGAGAAATACCGCAAAATAATAGAAAAAGAACTGAAAGAAATGATGGATCTATAAGTAGTAGGGGGTAGTAGGGGTAGTAGGGGTAGTAGGGGTAGTAGAAGTATTAAAAGTACTAACCGTTTTCACAATTAACAAATATTACTCAACAAATCACTTTCCCCACCTCACTACCTCTCTACCTCACCCCCTCACTATCTTAGGTGCACCCTTTATAATGCTTTTATCCACGTCATTTTCATAACGCTTGAAATTCTCCACAAACTTACCTGCCAGTTGATTCAATGTTTTATCATAAGCATTTTTATCATTCCATGCCAAAGACGGATTAAGCACGTCCTCAGGCACATTGGGAGCTTTCTGCGGAACAAGAAAGCCAAAAACATCATTTGCCGAATACTCAACATCTTCCAGTTTACCGTCCAAAATTGCATTAATTATTGATCTAGTGTGCTTTATTTTAAATCTCGAACCCACTCCGTAAGGACCTCCCGTCAAACCGGTGTTAACAAGCCAACACTTAACATCGTGTTTTTCCACTTTTTCACCCAGGAGTTTTGCATAGACCGACGGATGGTGAATCATAAACGGAGCACCGAAGCAGGCGCTGAAAGTTGCTTTGGGCTCTTTTACCCCTTTTTCCGTTCCTGCAACCTTGGCCGTGTACCCTGAAATAAAATGGTACATAGCCTGACTTGTGCTTAATCTTGCAACAGGCGGCAAAACACCAAAAGCATCATAAGTCAGAAAAATTATATTATCCGGAGCAACAGCTTTACCGTCTTCCACAATATTCGGCAGATGAGTAATGGGATAAGACGCCCTGGTATTTTCAGTAAGTGAATCATCATCGAGATCGACATATCTTGTTCTGGAATCTATAGTGACATTTTCAAGAATCGTTCCAAAATTGCGTGTACACTCATATATATCCGGTTCGGCTTCCGCGGACAAATTTATTACTTTGGCATAACATCCGCCTTCAATGTTAAATATTCCTTTTTCACTCCATCCGTGCTCATCATCTCCCACCAAAGCCCTTCCGGGATCTGTGGAAAGAGTCGTTTTACCCGTTCCGGACAATCCGAAAAAAAGTGACGTATCACCATTTTTCCCGACATTTGCAGAACAGTGCATTGAAAGTATCTCCTTCTTAGGTAAAAGGTAGTTCATAACGCTGAAAATAGATTTTTTTATTTCACCGGCATAGCTGGTACCGCCGATCAACACCAAACGTTTGTTAAAATTGATTATAATAAAGGTTTCGGAGTTTGTTCCATCCACCTCCGGTATTGCATGGAAACGTGGAAGATCGATAACGGTAAAATCAGGCTGGAACCCTTTCAGTTTACTCCTGTCCTCTTCCCTGACAAACATGTTTCTCGCAAAAAGATTGTGCCACGCCGTTTCGGAAATAACCCTTACTTTTATTCTGCTGGTCTCATCTGTACCTGCATAACATTCCTGAACAAACAAATCTTTTGTCTGCAAATAAGATCTCATTCTGGTAAAAATTTTTTCAAAATTTTCTTCACTGATCGGTTTGTTATCTTTAGACCAGTTCACATCATCCAGCCCTTTAGATTCAACAATAAATTTATCGTTAGGTGACCTGCCGGTGTGATGCCCTGTACGCACCACAAGCGGCCCCAGATGTGCCAATATCCCTTCCCTTCTCATAATTGACTGCTCGTATAATTCCGGTGTGGATAAGTTCCAGTATATTCTGGATAAGTTATCAAGTCCCAGCGATTCCAGGCCGGTAATTTCCGTCTTAGCCATTTTAACTACCCCTCAGTTTTTTTAGTTGAAAATATATGACATTTTAAACTATAATTTTCAACATGAATTGTAAACACGATTTTATTTTTTTCGAAAAGGCCGATGAAAAAGAAATTAAAAAGGAAAAAGAAAAAGCAAGGTCTTTGAAAAAAAAGCAATGGTGGAAAAACAAATTGGCTTCTGGTATATGTCATTACTGCGGGAGAAACGTGGGGAGAGAGAACCTCACGATGGATCATGTTGTACCGTTGATCAGAGGAGGCAAATCCACAAAGGGTAATATTGTTGCCGCATGCAAAGAATGCAACAGTAAAAAGAAATACATGACACCCGTTGAATGGGAAGAATATATACAAAAATTGAAAGGGGAAGACGGTTAATGACGGGAAAAGAAATCAGACAAAAATTTTTGGATTTTTTTGAACAAAAAGATCATACAATAGTAAAATCTTCATCGCTGGTTCCTGAGGATGACCCTACACTGCTTTTTACAAATGCCGGAATGAATCAGTTCAAGGATACTTTTCTGGGTGTGGAAAAACGGAACTATTCCAGAGCTGCTACATGCCAGAAGGTGGTCAGAGCGGGCGGCAAACACAATGACCTTGAGAATGTTGGCAGGACAGCACGACATCATACGTTTTTTGAAATGCTTGGAAATTTTTCTTTCGGGGATTATTTCAAAAGAGGTGTTATAAATTATGCATGGGAATTCCTCACGAAGGTCCTGGGGCTTGATAAGGAAAAATTATACATATCCGTTTTTCATGAGGATGATGAAGCTTTTAACATATGGAAAAACGAAATCGGCATACCGGAGGAAAGAATTTCAAAACTGGGTGAAAAAGAAAATTTCTGGTCTATGGGTGACACAGGGCCATGCGGTCCGTGTTCGGAAATTCATATAGATCAGGGGCCTGAAATCGGATGTGGCAGTAGCGAATGCGATCCGGAATGTGACTGCGACAGATTTTTGGAACTTTGGAATCTCGTATTTATGCAGTACGACAGAGATGCTGAAGGCATTCTGCATCCTCTGCCCAAACCCAGCATAGACACGGGAATGGGTTTGGAGCGTATAGCGGCAGTTGTTCAAAATGTCACAAGCAACTTTGATACAGACCTTATCAGACCCATCATTGAAGAAACGGCATCCATTGCAGGGATCAGGTATAAAGATAATGAAAAATTGGATATCAGTCTTCGTGTAATAGCTGATCACGCCAGAGCAACAACCTTTTTAATAGCAGACGGCGTTATACCTGCAAACGAAGGGCGCGGTTATGTGCTAAAAAGGATTATGCGCAGAGCCATGAGGCACGGGAGACTTATCGGCATTAAAGAGAACTTTTTCTATAAAATATGTGAATTCGTAGTGGATTTTATGAGTGATCACTATCTGGAACTTGTTGATAAGAAAAATTACATTTCAAAGATTGTTAAACAGGAAGAAAGCAGGTTTAAAAACACATTGACAACCGGTCTGAAAATTACCGAGTCACTTATAGAAAAATACAAATCTGACAAGCTGATACCCGGAGAAGAAATATTCACCCTTTATGATACTTACGGATTCCCCGTGGATCTTTTAGAGGATATTGCGGAAGAAAACGGATTCAGTCTTGATATGGAAGGTTTTAAAAAGGAAATGTCCGCTCAGCAGGAAAAAGCTAAAAAAGCCTGGAGCGGCAGCGGAGATACCGCAGTAGATGAAAGGTTCAAAAAACTTGCATCAAAATTCAGTACTGGATTTGACGGATATGACAAACTTTCATTAGAAAGTGAGATTCTCGGAATCATTGGCGGGGGTAATGAAACAGATGAGGCAAAACAGGGAGATAAAATAGAGATAATTCTGGCAAAAACCCCATTCTACCCGGAAGGCGGAGGTGAGACAGGTGATAAAGGATATATAAAAAGTGACAGTGCAGTAGCGGAAGTAAAAAATACAAAAAAATATGCCGAATCACTAATAATTCATGAGGCTGAAGTATTAAACGGTACTTTAAAGGTGGGGGATATTATAACAGCAGAAGTGTACAGTGAATTTCGTAAAGCGGTTGAAAAAAACCATACTTCCACTCACTTGATTCACAAAGCACTCAGAGAAGTATTGGGTGACCACGTGAGACAGTCCGGTTCACTTGTGGATTCGGAAAAGATGCGCTTTGATTTCACACATTTTTCCCCTTTAAGCAGGGAAGAAATTATAGAGATAGAAAATATAGTAAACAAAAAGATTCAGGAGAACCTCCCTGTAAAAAAGGAGATTACGGATATAGACACAGCAATACAAAAAGGTGCAATGGCGATTTTTGGAGAAAAATACGGTGATACTGTCCGCGTAGTTTCTGTAAATGATTTTTCCAAAGAGCTGTGCGGAGGCTGCCATGTCAATAATACGGGTGAAATCGGCCTGTTCAAAATCACAACGGAAACCAGTGTGGCATCAGGGATAAGAAGAATAGAGGCGCTCACAGGAATAAAAGCATTTGAAGAGCTGTCCAAAACATACAGAATGGTGGAAGATACGGCCGGACTATTAAAAACAGTACCTTCAAAACTGTTTGAAAGTGTGGATTCTCAGAATAAAAAAGTAAAAGAGCTGGAAAAACAGTTACAAGAACTGAAAGACAAACTTAACTCACAAAAAACGGAAAAATTGCTCGATAATGTAAAAGAGAAAAACGGGATAAAAGTTCTCACATTAAGAGCTGATGAACAGGATATAAATTCTCTGCGAAACATGACCGATGTTGCAAAAGCCAAACTAAAATCAGGTATTGTCCTTATAGGATCGGAAAACAAGGGCAAGGCCATTTTCATATGCGGCGTCACAAAGGATCTTACAGACAAATACAAGGCAGGTGATATTGTAAAAAAAGTGGCAGCCGTTTGCGGAGGAAGCGGTGGTGGAAAGCCTGAAATGGCACAGGCCGGAGCAAAAGATATAAATAAGATTGATGAAGCCCTCGATACGGTTTATAATATATTATAAAATTAAGGGGGAAAATAATGAACGAATTTGCCAGAAAGTTTTTCCTGGCCGGTCTCGGTCTTGCTGCAACAACAGAAAATAAAGCAAAGAACGCATTTAATGAGCTGATCCAGAAAGGTGAAAACCTACAGTCCAAAGAAGCTAAATTTCTCAAGGAAATAATGGACTCCACAGAGAAGACAGCTGACGAATTTTCTGATCGTTTTGATGATTTAAAAAACGAGTTTATGCAGAAAATGGGCGCAGTTTCCAAAGAAGAGTTTGAAGATTTAAAGAACAGTGTGAATAAACTGAAAAAACAAAATGATGAACACAATGAAAACTTAGAGAAACTTACCGGAGAGATAAAAAAGCTAAAGAATGAACTTAACAAAAAAACAGGTTAAGGAAATAAACAAAGTAAGAGCCGGCTGTGAAAAGCTGGATTACTGCGTTTATACCACTTTTTCCTTATACAACAGATTTAAAATTGATATCCCGAGAAGGCAAGCGGCTATACTTGTGCCGCTTTATTTTTTAAATAACGAATGGTACATAATTTTCACCAAAAGAACAAACCACCTCCCCTATCACAGCGGAGAAATCTCTTTTCCCGGCGGCTCAAGGGAAAAACAGGATTCGGGCAAAAAGGAAACTGCATTAAGGGAAACTGAAGAGGAAATAGGAATCCCCAGAAAAGCCATGACTATATTGGGTAAGCTGGATGACCAGCTTTCAGTAGCCGATATAAATGTCACACCATACGTTGCCAAGATTACAGATCTTAACGTTTTAACATATATGAAACCACAGGAAAGTGAAGTTGAAGAGATATTTCAGGTACCTCTGCGTTTTTTTTACCGTAAAAATACATTCTGGTATGAAAATTGGATAAGAAACAAACAGCCGCACAAAGTATACTTTTACAATTTCAACGGCCGTATCATATGGGGACTGACGGCAAGGGTAGTCAAAAATCTGATTGAACTCCTTGAATTTTGCAACACCTGCGAAGAAAACTGATTCCCTGTTTATTATTTATGAATTTATGCAGTTTCCGTAAATAAAACAAACTATTTCAAAAAATAAAAACTTATTGTTGTCAAAGGCACTTTTATATAATAAAAGACTTGAATGGAAGTGTTTAACTTCTGTAAATTTTAAGAGTTCACAAGCAGAGCTTGTAAAATAACAGGGAGTGGTAAATGTTTAATATTTCTTTTTTAACCGGAAGCGAAATCAAAGAAAGGAAAAATATCGAAACGGTAAAAAAAAGGCATAATGAGGTTTTCGGCAAATTCAGACAAACAAATCCCCCTTTTTATTTTTTCACGGAAATATTCATTATGCAGCTCCCCCTGAATTTTCTGGAGATACTAACGGATACGGATCTTCTGGAATTCCTGAAATTTCTGTTTGAAGATTTTAACGAAAGAAAAAAGAAAAAATACCGGATGAATTATACCACCCCTTTCAACTCGTCCTTTTTTATAGGCAATTTCTCACTTATTACTCTTTCCACAGATGACAGGCCGTTTCTCGTGGACAGTATCAGGGAATATTTCTTCGAGGCTAATATTTCCCAGCAGTTTATTCTGCATCCGATATTCAGCGTAAAACGCAACAACAAAGGAGATATTACAGATATCAAAGACGCTGATATAGGAACCAAAAATGAATCCTATGTCGTTGTTTTTCTGGAAAACGTTGAAGAACCTGAATTTAAAAAAATCCGTTCGGAAATTAAAAAGATTTACAACGAAGTAATGCTTGCTGTGGATGACTTTCCATCCATGAGTAATCTACTGAAAAACTTATCCGAGTCATATAAAAATATCACTCCGGAAGTGTCCGAATTTATCGATTGGCTGATGAACGAGAATTTTATTTTACAGGGCGTAAGAATTCTAAAAAACGTTAACCTGCAAACAGGCGATTATTCAATGGAACAGTTTGGCGTTTATAAACTTAACAGAACACTTTCACTCATTCCCTCAATAATTAAAGCAATACAGTCAAACAGATTAAAATATATAAACAATTATCCCATTGTGGTGGATAAAGCCATACATGAATCCAAAGTCAAGAAAAGAATAAAATACGACCGGGTAATGATTACCGATTTTAATGAAAACTCCTGCACAGTCATAACACTTATCGGTGTCTTTTCCAAAGAAGCAATTAACACTCCGCCTTATAAAATCAGCATTTTAAGAAAAACAATTGCAGAGGTTTTCAATTATTTCAAATTTGTGCAGGGCTCACACGATTTCAAGTGGATTAGAGATATTATAAATTACTATCCCAAAACAGAAATATTTAATTTTGACAGAGACACGCTAATTGATATTCTTGAAACTATTCTTTCCCTGCAGGGGAAAAATCAGATCAGACTGTACTGGAAAGACTTCAGACCGCTGAAAAATTTTTACATACTTCTTGCCATCCCTTCCGAAAAATTTTCAAATGAGCTTATCAGAGAACTGAGCGGCAATTTCGCCGAAATACTCAGGGCAAATTTACTGGATTTAACGACCCGCAGCGATGAGCACGGTTATCATTTAATACACTTTCACTTTTACCTGAAGGATTTAAACATTCTGGACAAATTGAAAGACGGTGATTTAAAAGAAATGGTTCAGGGCATCCTGAAAGACTGGGATGACGAACTTTATGAGCTGCTTTCAATAAGATATTCCGGTTTAAAAACCGATCAGATTTATCATTCTTTTGTAAGCTCATTCTCTGAGAATTATAAAACGAGGCTCAGCCCCCGGGAAGGCGCATTTGACATATCATATCTTATAAAATTTAAGGGTCTTAGATCGGCTATTTATCATGAAAATGAAAAAATCGTACTGAAAATATACTCCGAAGAAAAGATTCTTCTTACTGATATTATGCCTGTTATTAATAACATAGGCTTAAAAGTACACGAAGAGGAAATATATACACTCTCCACAAAGGGTAAATCGTATTACATAAGCAATATCTATCTCGCCGAAATCGATAACAACAAAAAATTTGCCGACATTTACGGAGACAAACTCTCTGAAATTCTGACAGCCGCTATGACAGAAAAGGTTGAAAACGACAGACTGAACAAATTGCTGGTTCTTGCCGAACTGAGCTACAAAGAAATAGACGTTTTGCGGGGGCTGAGAAACTATGTTGAGCAGATAAATTACACATTCAGCAGACAGTCTATTAATGAAACACTAATTAACAATCCGAAAATTGCAAAGCTTCTTTTTCAGCTTTTTGATGAGAAATTCAACCCTTCCTGCAGCAAAAGGGATACAGAAGCTTTGGAGAAAAAGCTGCTTGAAGAAATTGACAAAATATCTTCAGTTCTTGGGGATTCAATATTAAGGCATCTGTTGAAAACAATAAACGCCGCCAGCAGAACAAATTATTACCAAACACCTGTCAGAAATTATATTTCATTTAAAATTCGAAGTAGTACATTGGATATTTTACCGGAACCCAAACCGATGTTTGAAATATATGTACACGGACCGCATATGGAAGGGGTTCATCTTAGAGGAGGAAAAGTAGCCAGAGGCGGCTTACGCTTCAGCGACAGATTCGACGACTTCAGAACGGAAATTATGGGGCTTTTGAAAACACAGATGGTAAAAAATACAATCATTGTTCCGGTGGGCTCAAAAGGCGGATTTATAGTCAAAAAACGCTTTCAGGACATTGACAAAGACAGAGCTTTTGTAGTGGAGCAGTATAAAAATTTCATCCGCGGTCTTCTCGACTTAACAGACAATTATGCGGGTAAAAAGATTATTCAGCCTGAAAACACAGTAATATATGATGATAAGGACCCTTATCTTGTTGTTGCTGCAGACAAAGGAACCGCCACATTCAGCGATGTTGCCAACTCCGTTTCCAAGGAATACAATTTTTGGCTTGGGGATGCATTCGCCTCAGGCGGCAGTGAAGGTTACGATCACAAAAAGGTGGGAATAACAGCCAGAGGCGCCTGGGAATGTGTAAAGAGACACTTCCGGGAGCTTGATAAAAACATTTCAAAAGAGAATTTCACAGTTGTCGGTATCGGCGACATGAGCGGGGACGTTTTCGGTAACGGCATGCTTTTATCGCGTAAAATAAAACTGCTCGGGGCATTTAATCATATTCATATTTTTGTGGATCCGGACCCTGACCCGGAAACAAGTTTTTTAGAAAGACAGCGTCTTTTTAAATTACCAAAATCAACATGGAAAGATTACAACCACGATATCATATCTGAAGGAGGCGGGGTATTTGACAGATCGGCCAAGAAGATAGAAATATCGCCGCAAATGAAGGAGATTTTTGGTATCGTAAAAGATACACTGACAGGTGAAGAGCTGATACAGTATATTTTAAAAGCACCGGCAGAACTCTTGTGGAGCGGAGGCATCGGAACTTACATAAAAGATTCAAGTGAAACCCATGAAGATGTCGGAGATAAAGCCAATGATAATGTAAGGGTGGATGCTCAGGAAATTCATGCCCGGGTCATTGGAGAAGGTGCTAATCTGGGACTTACACAAAAAGCAAGAATAAGTCTCGCCAAAAGCGGTGTTTTGATAAACACGGATGCTATAGACAATTCCGGCGGCGTAGATATGTCCGACCATGAAGTAAATCTGAAAATCCTGCTGGACATACTTTTGAAAAAGAAGGTTTTAAAAAGCCGTAAAGAAAGAAATTCTCTGATACATAAGCTTACAGAAGAAGTTACCGGCCTGGTGCTGGAGGATAATTATGAGCAGTCGGAAACAATCTCATGTGATATTTTGAGAAATAAGGACAATTCCATCCCTTTTGAAACCACTGCAAAATACCTTAAAGAGACCGGACTTTTAAACTTCAAAATTGAACATATCGATTTTATCAAGGAAAACAGAAATATAACACGGCCGGAACTTACCGTCCTGCTGTCTTATGTCAAGATACTGCTTTTTGACGAAATAGTTGATGATGTGAAGCTGGATGACGAGCTCATGGTAAATCTATACAAATCTTACTTCCCAAAAACAATTCTTGGTAAATACGGGGATCATATTTTCGATCATCGTCTGAAAAATCAGATAACGGCAACAATGATTGTCAATAAAGCTGTAAACCAGGCAGGAACAACTATCTTTCCGATGATTCACAGCAATACAGGTGCAGACTACAAAAAACTGCTGAAAAGATACATTTTTGCCGATCAGCTGATGCAGGCGGAAAATATAAGAACAAAGATAAGAAACCTTGATTACAAGATACCATCACAAACTCAATATTATATGCTGATTGAACTTGAAAAAACCCTTAAAGTAGCTCTGGAGTGGCTTATTAACGATAAAAACTTTGATATGATTCAGGAGCATAAGGCTTTGTTTGACAAAATAAAAAACACCGTACCCAAAAACCTTACCGGACATTTAAAAAATAATTTCAACAGAATTAATGAAAAACTGATCAGCGAGAAATGCACCAAGAGTGTTGCAAAAATAATCTGCGAAATCCGTTACACAAAGCCGGCATTCGATATCTTTGAAATCTGTATAAACAATGAGCTTGATTACAAAGAAACTATTAAGAATTATTTTATTATAGATGACAAGCTGGCTCTCCACAAGATTACCGGCGGTATTAAGCATATCCCGCTGAAGACATCCTGGGACAGCATAAACAGGGAAAATCTTTTAAAACGTACCAAAAACCTGCAAAAACATTTAGCCAAGAAATCCACAATAAACTCATTATCCTGGTTTAAAAATCTTATGAAACAAGAGTCGGTATTTTTTATGAACTATGAAAAGTTTTTGACATCTATTGAAAAGGATGAAATCAAAAGCTTAGTACCGTTTAATGTGATAATAGACAGCATGTTTGACATAATAAATAAATACTAAAAAGGGGAAACAGTGAAAAAACTGATTCTGGCTCTAACATTCTTTTTTATCCTGGAGGGATTTTCAATGGCTTTACAAACCCATGAGCTGCCAAACGGCGTGCAGCTTGTCTACAAACATGTCCCCGGAAACAAAATAACATCCGTACAGCTTTGGATGAAGACGGGTTCCGTTAACGAAACTGCTAAAAACAACGGAATATCTCATTTTCTTGAACATATGGTATTTAAAGGAACGGAAAAATTTGCACCGGATGAAATCGATACTCTTGTTGAGGCCAAAGGCGGTCAGATGAATGCGGCAACCAGTAAAGATTATACATTTTACTATATCACTATACCCACTTTCAATGTGGAAACAGCTTTTAATGTAATCAGTCAAATGGTTTTTGAAGCCACATTCCCCAAAGAGGAAATAAAAAAGGAAAAACCCGTTGTCATTCAGGAAATAATGCGCAAGTACGACAGCCCGACACACGATATGTGGACATATTTATCGGAAACCCTTTTCAAAAATACTCCTTATGCAAGAGAGGTCATAGGGAGCGTTGAAAACATCAAATCTTTTGACAGACAGACACTTTTAAAATATTACAACAGTTTTTATCACCCTGAAAATATGACACTCGTAGTGGTTGGTGATTTATCAGAGGATAAAGCAAAAGAATTGGCAATGCAGTATTTTAATAAAACAAAAGATGCCAATCCTGTTAACAAAAGCTTTGGGATTCCGGATAAGCTTAATAAAAATGTAAAAAAAGATTTTGAAAAAGATATTACACAAAGCTATACCGCTTTGGTTTATAGAGCTCCCTCATTAATGAGTGAGGATAAATACGAGCTGGAAATACTGACGGAAATTTTATCAGGTGGAGAGTATTCACTCCTTAACGAAAAGCTCAAAAATATAGAAAACCCCCTGGTAAATGTGGTTTTTGGTGGTTATCTGGGGCAAAAATACGGGGGCAGTTTTACTTTCTTCTACACCAAACACCCCTCAACAGACGGTGATCCACTTTCAAAAATACGGGAAATTATAGATAATTTGCAGAAAGGAAATTTATCTGAAAAAGATTTGAAAAAAGCAAAAAACAGATTAAAGGCGGAGGCAGTTTTTCAGAGAGAAAAAGCGTCTAATGAAGCCCATGATATCGGGATGGCTTATACGTTGGGGATAACCGACTACTACAAAGATTATGTTGAAAATATAGAAGCCGTTGAATTGGGTGATATAAAAGATGTTGCAGACAAAATCTTTTCAGAAAACTATATCCTTGTAAAAACTGTTCCGAAAAATGATTAATGAAAAACAGCCGATCCTGGCAATCTGCGTTAATATACTCTCTCAAACATTAATTTACTCGTATATTTGAAGGAATTCAGGGGGGCTTATAGCCCCCTTTTTTAGTTAAAGAAATCTGTATAGGTTTTCAATCGTCTTTTCAATCCCTGCAGCCACTTCAAGGGTATTTTGAGCCAGCATAAACGCAGGAGTTGTTATAATTTTATTTTCTTCATCAACAAGCGCCTCTTTAACCGGACACTCGACATGTGTGGCTCCGAAGGATTCTATCGAACCGGCTACATTTTCATCGCTTCCGATTGTAATTTTGGATTTTATACCTGTCCCCTCAAGAGCTTTAGCCACCAGAACAGGGGCTATACATATTGCCGCCATCGGCTTTTTTGAAGTAACAATGGTGTTAACCGCCTTTTTCACATCTTCATTGACTTTGCAGTCATTACCTTCAATCGCATAAGTAGTAAGGTTCTTAGCAGCACCAAAACCGCCGGGGATAACCAGGGCATCAAGCTCATTGATGTCTACATCGCTGATATCTTTCACATTGCCTCTGACAAGCCTGGCTGCTTCTTCCAAGACATTCCGTTTTTTACTTTCATCTACATCACCCGTTAGATGGTTAACAACATGATATTGTTCGATATTAGGCGCCATACAAACAATGTCAGCTCCTTTCTTCTCAAGAAAATATAATGTCATAACAGCTTCGGTAATCTCCGTTCCGTCGAAAACACCGCACCCGCTGAAAATCACACCTATTTTTGGCATACTGCACCTCCTAATAGCTTTTATTCAGTAGAATTATATCACAGAAAAAAGTTCATTTACAATACAAACCATTCTTGGCACCCTCCTAAAAATTCCACATTCAAAAGCCGTAATGCGTAATGCGGAGGTATTTGATGTTATTGAGGTAATAAGGATAATGGTCTTAGGGGTGGACTTTCCACCTTTTTCTACACAAAAAGTTAAGCACATTGCTCCATTTCTTTATAATATAGTTCCAGTTTCTCTCTCGGAGTATTGTATTCAATAGCTGAATGAGTCCTTTTTGAGTTA